>NZ_LHVN01000045.1:2500-5608 GCF_001269815.1 Pseudomonas sp. P1.31
AGCTTCGGGGAGTCGGCAAACAGACTTTGATCCGGAGATGTCTGAATGGGGGAACCCAGCCATCATAAGATGGTTATCTTGTACTGAATACATAGGTGCAAGAGGCGAACCAGGGGAACTGAAACATCTAAGTACCCTGAGGAAAAGAAATCAACCGAGATTCCCTTAGTAGTGGCGAGCGAACGGGGACTAGCCCTTAAGTGGCTTTGAGATTAGCGGAACGCTCTGGAAAGTGCGGCCATAGTGGGTGATAGCCCTGTACGCGAAAATCTCTTAGTCATGAAATCGAGTAGGACGGAGCACGAGAAACTTTGTCTGAATATGGGGGGACCATCCTCCAAGGCTAAATACTACTGACTGACCGATAGTGAACTAGTACCGTGAGGGAAAGGCGAAAAGAACCCCGGAGAGGGGAGTGAAATAGATCCTGAAACCGTATGCGTACAAGCAGTGGGAGCAGACTTTGTTCTGTGACTGCGTACCTTTTGTATAATGGGTCAGCGACTTATTTTCAGTGGCGAGCTTAACCGAATAGGGGAGGCGTAGCGAAAGCGAGTCTTAATAGGGCGTCTAGTCGCTGGGAATAGACCCGAAACCGGGCGATCTATCCATGGGCAGGTTGAAGGTTGGGTAACACTAACTGGAGGACCGAACCGACTACCGTTGAAAAGTTAGCGGATGACCTGTGGATCGGAGTGAAAGGCTAATCAAGCTCGGAGATAGCTGGTTCTCCTCGAAAGCTATTTAGGTAGCGCCTCATGTATCACTGTAGGGGGTAGAGCACTGTTTCGGCTAGGGGGTCATCCCGACTTACCAAACCGATGCAAACTCCGAATACCTACAAGTGCCGAGCATGGGAGACACACGGCGGGTGCTAACGTCCGTCGTGAAAAGGGAAACAACCCAGACCGTCAGCTAAGGTCCCAAAGTTATGGTTAAGTGGGAAACGATGTGGGAAGGCTTAGACAGCTAGGAGGTTGGCTTAGAAGCAGCCACCCTTTAAAGAAAGCGTAATAGCTCACTAGTCGAGTCGGCCTGCGCGGAAGATGTAACGGGGCTCAAACCATACACCGAAGCTACGGGTATCATCTTCGGATGATGCGGTAGAGGAGCGTTCTGTAAGCCTGTGAAGGTGAGTTGAGAAGCTTGCTGGAGGTATCAGAAGTGCGAATGCTGACATGAGTAACGACAATGGGTGTGAAAAACACCCACGCCGAAAGACCAAGGTTTCCTGCGCAACGTTAATCGACGCAGGGTTAGTCGGTCCCTAAGGCGAGGCTGAAAAGCGTAGTCGATGGAAAACAGGTTAATATTCCTGTACTTCTGGTTATTGCGATGGAGGGACGGAGAAGGCTAGGCCAGCTTGGCGTTGGTTGTCCAAGTTTAAGGTGGTAGGCTGAGATCTTAGGTAAATCCGGGATCTTAAGGCCGAGAGCTGATGACGAGTGTTCTTTTAGAACACGAAGTGGTTGATGCCATGCTTCCAAGAAAAGCTTCTAAGCTTCAGGTAACCAGGAACCGTACCCCAAACCGACACAGGTGGTTGGGTAGAGAATACCAAGGCGCTTGAGAGAACTCGGGTGAAGGAACTAGGCAAAATGGCACCGTAACTTCGGGAGAAGGTGCGCCGGTGAGGGTGAAGGACTTGCTCCGTAAGCTCATGCCGGTCGAAGATACCAGGCCGCTGCGACTGTTTATTAAAAACACAGCACTCTGCAAACACGAAAGTGGACGTATAGGGTGTGACGCCTGCCCGGTGCCGGAAGGTTAATTGATGGGGTTAGCTAACGCGAAGCTCTTGATCGAAGCCCCGGTAAACGGCGGCCGTAACTATAACGGTCCTAAGGTAGCGAAATTCCTTGTCGGGTAAGTTCCGACCTGCACGAATGGCGTAACGATGGCGGCGCTGTCTCCACCCGAGACTCAGTGAAATTGAAATCGCTGTGAAGATGCAGTGTATCCGCGGCTAGACGGAAAGACCCCGTGAACCTTTACTATAGCTTTGCACTGGACTTTGAATTTGCTTGTGTAGGATAGGTGGGAGGCTTTGAAGCGTGGACGCCAGTTCGCGTGGAGCCAACCTTGAAATACCACCCTGGCAACTTTGAGGTTCTAACTCAGGTCCGTTATCCGGATCGAGGACAGTGTATGGTGGGTAGTTTGACTGGGGCGGTCTCCTCCTAAAGAGTAACGGAGGAGTACGAAGGTGCGCTCAGACCGGTCGGAAATCGGTCGTAGAGTATAAAGGCAAAAGCGCGCTTGACTGCGAGACAGACACGTCGAGCAGGTACGAAAGTAGGTCTTAGTGATCCGGTGGTTCTGTATGGAAGGGCCATCGCTCAACGGATAAAAGGTACTCCGGGGATAACAGGCTGATACCGCCCAAGAGTTCATATCGACGGCGGTGTTTGGCACCTCGATGTCGGCTCATCACATCCTGGGGCTGAAGCCGGTCCCAAGGGTATGGCTGTTCGCCATTTAAAGTGGTACGCGAGCTGGGTTTAGAACGTCGTGAGACAGTTCGGTCCCTATCTGCCGTGGACGTTTGAGATTTGAGAGGGGCTGCTCCTAGTACGAGAGGACCGGAGTGGACGAACCTCTGGTGTTCCGGTTGTCACGCCAGTGGCATTGCCGGGTAGCTATGTTCGGAATAGATAACCGCTGAAAGCATCTAAGCGGGAAACTAGCCTCAAGATGAGATCTCACTGGAACCTTGAGTTCCCTGAAGGGCCGTCGAAGACTACGACGTTGATAGGTTGGGTGTGTAAGCGCTGTGAGGCGTTGAGCTAACCAATACTAATTGCCCGTGAGGCTTGACCATATAACACCCAAGCAATTTGATGCTCCTAGTTGAAAAGACGAGAGAGACCAGATTGCGGTGTGTGAAGACGAAACGAACCGAAAGTTCGATGTTCACAAACACCGAAAGCTGTCACATACCCAATTTGCTGAAGCGAGGCCATCTGGTCACGACTCAGTACCCGAATTTCTTGACGACCATAGAGCGTTGGAACCACCTGATCCCATCCCGAACTCAGCAGTGAAACGATGCATCGCCGATGGTAGTGTGGGGTTTCCCCATGTGAGAGTAGGTCATCGTCAAGATTA
>NZ_LHVN01000046.1:0-214 GCF_001269815.1 Pseudomonas sp. P1.31
CGGCGTTCATCACCGCGTCCAGCGAACCAAACTTGTCCGCCAGTTTTTGCGCCCCGCCCGGGCCGACCGAAGGAATGTGCAACTTGTCGAGGAAACCGCCGAGCGTGGTGCTGGCCGCGAATTCTGCGCCCAGCTCGCCCTGATCCTGAATCTGCAAACCATGCCCAAGCAGTTCAGTGATCACCTGCTGGTTATGCGCATCTTCAAAGAAGCT
>NZ_LHVN01000048.1:0-562 GCF_001269815.1 Pseudomonas sp. P1.31
AACGCCAGCGCCGAACAGCTCAAAGGCTTGCCTGCTGCACTGGTGCAGACCGCCGAGTTCGACGTGCTGCGTGATGAAGGCGAAGGCTATGCGCGGCACCTCGATGCGGCCGGCGTGGCGGTGACCTCGGTGCGTTACAACGGGATGATCCATGACTTTGGTTTGCTCAACCCGCTGAGCCAGATTCCTGAGGTGAAGGCAGCGGTGCGTCAGGCGGCGGCTGAGTTGAAGACTCATCTGAACTGAGCCCAAGTCCTCGCCACAAAAACCTCCTCCCCACCAAAAACTTCTTCAACACTGGTGCAGCTCCGGAGATTGCCATGTCCTTCCTCCTCACCCATCTGCTGTCCCTGAGCGCCGCCCTGCTGCTGCTCGACGCGGTGCTCTGGCACTTCACGCCGTTCACCCATCGTGCGCCAAGAGTGGCTGTGCGGCTGGCGCTGTTTCTGGCCTTCTCCGCACTGGTGATCAATGCCGGTGTCAGCCCGCTGCAAGCCCCGCTGTTCGCCGATGACCGCGTCGCGCAATTGGGTGCAACGGCGTTGGGGATTCTCTGGTGGTT
>NZ_LHVN01000047.1:0-215 GCF_001269815.1 Pseudomonas sp. P1.31
AAAAAAAAAAGGTACGTCAGCACTTGCGGCAGCGCCTGCTGCACGCGCTCCAGCGAACCCAGCGAGCGCGCCAGCACCTTGGCGGTCTCCTCGCCGACATCGGGAATGCCCAGCGCATAGATGAAGCGCGCCAGCCCCGGTTGCTTGCTGTCTTCGATGGCCGCCAGCAACTTGTTACTGGACACCTCGGCAAAACCTTCGAGATCGACGATGTC
>NZ_LHVN01000005.1:0-146456 GCF_001269815.1 Pseudomonas sp. P1.31
TTCGGCAGCTCCTACACAGATTCATGTAGGAGCTGCCGAAGGCTGCGATCTTTTGCTTTTGCTTTCAAAACATTTCCAAAAGGCAAAAAAAAGCCACCGGAGAGGGTGGCTAAAAGGGAAGACCGATAAGGAGAGGAAACCGGTCAGGGTTGAGGCTGGGCGGGCTGCCGGGGCAATCCCAATCAATTGAGCTGACCACTTCGCGGTGCGGGGAGCGGCGAAGTTTGGCAGCGAATGCGCGGATTATCCGCAGCCGATCCCGGGCAGTGAAATCAACTCTGACTATGCTGCTAATAGGCGATGCAGTGCGTCGCAATGAAGCGGGGGCAATCAGGTTGGGGCATTTGCCGCACAGGAATGGTGCGGCGCCTGCGGCGTGAATATCCAACCGATTGAAATCAAAGCGTTTATGCCGATGGCACGGGCCTTGCGAAGGCCTGTATGTCCGGGTGACAAGGAGTACGGCATGATCCGCACCTATTTTGATGAGATGTACGATGCCGGCGGCCAGGTTCGCCCGCATTATCGGGAGTTCGCCCGATGGCTGGCCGACACGCCTGACGAGCTGCTGGCCCAACGGCGACGCGAGGCCGATCTGCTGTTCCATCGCGCCGGGATTACTTTCACGCTCTATGGGGACGAGCAGGGCACCGAGCGCCTGATTCCTTTCGACACCATTCCGCGCAGCATCCCCGCCAGCGAGTGGCGGATCGTCGAGCGCGGCTGCATCCAGCGGGTCAAGGCGTTGAATATGTTCCTCGCCGACCTTTATCACGAGCAGCGCATCATCAAGGCCGGGATCATTCCTGCCGAACAGGTACTGGCCAACGAGCAATATCAGTTGGCGATGCAAGGCCTGGATCTGCACCGCGATATCTATTCGCACATCTCCGGAGTCGATCTGGTGCGCGATGGCGACGGCACGTATTACGTGCTCGAAGACAACCTGCGCACGCCGAGCGGCGTCAGCTACATGCTCGAAGATCGCAAAATGATGATGCGTTTGTTCCCGGAGTTGTTCGCCGCGCAACGCATCGCCCCGATCGATCACTACCCGAACCTGCTGCTCGACACGCTGAAAAGCTCCAGCCCGATTGATGATCCGAGTGTGGTCGTGCTGACGCCGGGGCGCTTCAACAGTGCGTTCTTCGAACACGCGTTTCTTGCGCGGGAAATGGGTGTTGAATTGGTCGAAGGCGCGGATCTGTTCGTGCGTGACGACAAAGTCTTCATGCGCACCACCGACGGCCCGAAAGCGGTGGATGTGATTTACCGCCGCCTCGACGACGCTTTCCTCGATCCATTGGCGTTCAACCCGGACTCAATGCTCGGCGTGCCGGGGCTGCTGTCGTCCTATCGCTCCGGCAACGTCGTGTTGGCCAACGCCATCGGCACCGGCGTGGCGGACGACAAATCGGTGTATCCGTTTGTCACCGACATGATCCGTTTCTACCTCGACGAAGAACCGATCCTGAAAAACGTGCCGACCTGGCAATGCCGCAACCCGTCTGAACTTTCCCACGTGCTGGCCAATCTTCCAGATCTGGTGGTAAAGGAAACCCAAGGCTCCGGCGGTTACGGAATGCTGGTGGGGCCGGCGTCGACGAAAGCGGAAATCGATGCTTTCCGCGAACGCATCAAGGCCAAACCCCACGCGTACATCGCGCAACCGACGTTGTCGCTGTCGACCTGTCCGACCTTTGTCGAAAACGGCATTGCGCCGCGCCATATCGATTTGCGTCCATTTGTCTTGTCCGGTCGTGAAACCCGCGTGGTGCCCGGCGGTTTGACCCGTGTGGCGCTGCGCGAAGGCTCGCTGGTGGTGAATTCATCACAGGGCGGCGGAACCAAGGACACCTGGGTGGTCGAGGATTGAAGGAAGCTTGCCATGTTAAGTAGAACTGCCTCGGATCTGTATTGGATGTCGCGTTACCTGGAGCGGGCGGAAAACCTCGCGCGGATGCTCGATATCAGTTATTCGCTTTCACTGATGCCGCAGGACGGACGCGGCGACGGTTTGCATGAGCTGGCGATGCCGCTGTTGATCACCGGCACCCTTGAGGATTATCTGGAGCGTCACGGCGCATTGCATGCCGAACGGCTGCTGCACTTTTTCGCCCTCGATGCGGCCAACCCGGCAAGCATTTACAGCTGCCTCGGCGCCGCACGGGCCAGTGCCCATGCAGTGCGTGGACGGATCACGGCGGACATGTGGGAGAACATCAACTCGACGTGGCTGGAGATTCGCGGGATCGCCGAGCAGGGCCTCAGTCGCTATGGCATGAGCCGTTTCTGCGAGTGGATCAAGGAGCGTTCGCACCTGTTTCGTGGCGCGTCCTACGGCACGATCATGCGTAACGATGCGTTTCGGTTTATTCGCCTCGGCACGTTTATCGAGCGCGCGGACAACACCCTGCGCTTGCTTGATGCCCGCTACGAAATGGCCGGCGATCAAGCCGAAGCGGTCAGCGACGGCACGGCCCACGCCTACTACCAGTGGAGTGCATTGCTGCGTGCGCTGTCGTCGTTCGAGGCCTACACCGAAATCTATCGCGACGCGCCCGGCGCCCGGCACGTCGCCGAGTTGCTGCTGCTGCGCGCCGATGTACCGCGTTCGCTGCGCGCCTGCACCGAAGAAATCGACCAGATTCTCGCGCAACTGCCCGGTGCCAACGGTCGTCCCGCGCAACGCTTGGCCGCCGAGATGGACGCGCGCCTGCGCTACACCGGCATCAACGAAATCCTCGAGGAAGGCCTGCACGCCTGGCTGACCGAATTCATCCCGCTGGTGCGCCAGTTGGGCAACGCCATTCACAGTTCCTACCTGGAGGCTGCATGAGACTTTCCATAAGCCACGAAACCACCTATCACTACGAAGATAAGGTGCGGGCGAGCATCCAGTACCTGCGGCTGACCCCCCACGACAGCGAGCGTCAACATGTGCTGAGCTGGCAACTCGACCTGCCGCGCCCGGTGCGCGCGCAACTCGATCCGTTCGGCAACATCCTGCATGTGCTGACCATGGACGAGCCGCACGAAGCGATCATCATTGGCGCGCGCGGGCAGGTCGATATTGATGAATTGCGCGAGGCGGAACATGAGAGCCAGTCGGCGCTGCCGTTTCTGCGCTTTACCCGGTTGACCGAGGCCGATGAGGCGCTGCGAGCGTTCGCGGAAAGATCCTGCAAGCAGCGGCGCGATCGCACCGCGCTGATCGATTTGATGCACGGTTTGAATCAGCACATGACCTACACGCCGGGCTCCACCGAAGTCGACACCAGCGCCGCCGAAGCCTTCGCCGGACGCGCCGGGGTTTGTCAGGATCACACCCACGCTTTTCTGGCCTGCGCGCGCAGCCTGGGCGTGCCGTCGCGTTACGTGTCGGGGTATTTGTACAGCGAGGATTGCGAACATCTGGCCAGCCACGCCTGGGCGGAAGCGTGGCTGGATGACGCGTGGTACAGCTTTGACGTGACCAACGAACTGGCGCGGCCGGAGCGACATCTGAAACTGGCGGTGGGCCTCGATTACCTCGACGCCTGCCCGGTACGCGGTATGCGCCGGGGCGGCGGCTGCGAGCAGATGCACGCGAAAGTGTTCGTCTCACCGACCCCGGTCATTTCCGTGCAACAACAATAACTGGCATCACACCAAACTCTGTGGGAGCGAGCTTGCTCGCGAAAGCGATTTATCAGCCAGCAATGCAGTGACTGACACGCCGCTTTCGCGAGCAAGCTCGCTCCCACAGGGGATTGATATCAGGGTTTAATTTTGCGTCCGGCCATGTGCTTGAGATACCCCACCAGCAAATCCAAATCCCCCTCCGGCAACACCTCCGCCGAAAACCCCGGCATCTTCGCCTGCGGCCACTGGCGCAAACTCTGCGGATCACGAATGTAGCGCTTCAAGAAATCCGCCCCAAAATACTCCGTCGGACTGTACGGAATATTCAGATCCGGCCCAAACTGCGCATCCCCCGCACCGTTCAATCGGTGACAGGCCAAGCAATTCTTCTGAAACAACGCAAAACCCAGATTCACCGGATCATCTTTCTTCAACGCCGGATCCGGCAGGAGGGCAGGGAAGCGTTCGGCCACCGGCGCCATGCGCTTGATGCTCGCCACTTCAAACGGCCACTGCTCGGGGCTGATATTGCCGGCCTGCGGATCCGTCCACACCAGGTAAAACGGCCCGGCGCTGTGCTTGTCCTTCGACAACGGCGGCCACGGATGGGCCGGGTCTTCAATCGCCAGCCACGCGCGCGCCCCTTCACGATTGAGCAACGGCGCCGCCGCCAACTCTGCGGCAAAACCGTCCAGCGCTACCGCTTGCAGATGATCTTCAGCCTTTATTCCCGTCAACAACGCCGCCACAGGCACGGCGCGATAGAGCATGTCCTTCTTATAGGACACATCGTTTTTGATGGTGATGTTTTGCACCTGAGGATGCTTGAGCAATTCCTCGGTCTGCCAGGTGCGGCTGTGCTCGCCCAGTTGCAAATCCAACTGTGCGGCAGACAGAGGCATGCTCAGCAGCATGGCCCCGAGTACGAAGAGCGCTTTCAAATGATCGCCGTCCATGTCGTGGAAGTGCGCAAAGGTTGGCACAGCCACGCTGGCCCGGGTAGCGGGCCAGTCACATTTTCAGTGGCGATAGATAAACCCGTCGCTCGATTCAGCCGATGACCTTGGTCAGATTCGGCAAAATCAACAACAGCGTCGTGGCGAAAAGAATGAGCCCTGCTTGACGAACTTTCGGTTGTTTGAACATGGCTTGACCGCCTTTATTGTTATTTCCTGATGCCTGCCTGCATATCCATGACGGCAAGCGCTGCACTTCCTGTTGAAGGACGCCGGCCTCGGCAAAACCCGACGACTCTGACGTACATGTACTACCTTAGGGCCCGCGTCACGCTTGGCTTAGATCCATTTCATATGGAGTTGCTGCCAACGGCGATTAAAAAGGCATGAGGCGTATTGCCAGCTTCTGCGCCGCCCGCTTGCTAGACAACTCCGTGACCTGAACCGGTTCACCCGACGGCCAATGACCGTCCGTCTGAGCGTGTCCGTCAACCGCATTGAGCACTGTGGTCATTGAATCCGTGGCCGTCCGGGACAAGAGTGCAAGCACAAGAAATCACTCACCGCACAGGTTCGAGGACGTCATGACCCAAGCTTTGATTTTCGATGCGCTACGCACGCCACGCGGCAAAGGCAAGGCCGACGGCGCCTTGCACAGCGTCAAACCGGTGAATCTGGTAGCGGGGCTGCTGACCGCGCTGCAACAACGTACTTCGCTGGACACCAGCCAGGTCGATGACGTGGTGCTTGGTTGTGTCACGCCGATTGGCGATCAAGGCTCGGACATCGCCAAAACCGCCGTGCAAGTGGCTGATTGGGACGTCAGCGTGGCGGGGGTGCAAATCAACCGCTTCTGCGCGTCCGGGCTTGAGGCAGTGAACCTCGGCGCGATGAAAGTGCGCTCGGGTTTTGAAGACCTGGTGGTGGTCGGTGGCGTCGAGTCGATGTCGCGCGTGCCGATGGGCAGCGATGGTGGTGCGTGGGCACTGGATCCGCAGACCAACTTGCACAGCCACTTCACCCCCCAAGGCGTCGGTGCCGATTTGATCGCCACGCTCGAAGGTTTCAGCCGTCACGACGTCGATGCCTACGCGCTGCACTCGCAACAGAAAGCCGCGCGGGCCCGGGCCGATGGCTCGTTCAACAGGTCGCTGGTGCCGGTGCAGGATCAGAGCGGCATCATCCTGCTCGATCACGATGAATTCATTCGTGCTGAATCGACGCTGGAAGGGCTCGGCAAGCTCAAGCCGAGTTTTGAAATGATCGGGCAAATGGGTTTCGACGCGACGGCGCTGCGGGTCTACAGCCACGTTGAACGGATCAATCATGTGCACACACCCGGCAACAGTTCCGGGATCGTCGACGGTGCGGCGTTGATGCTGATCGGCTCCGAAGCCAAGGGCCGCGCGTTGGGCCTGCAACCGCGGGCGCGAATTGTCGCCACGGCGGTCACCAGCACCGACCCGACCATCATGCTCACCGGCCCGGCGCCGGCTACGCGCAAGGCTTTGGCCAAGGCCGGGCTGCGCGTGGAAGACATCGACCTGTTCGAGGTCAACGAAGCGTTTGCTTCGGTGGTGCTGAAGTTCATCAAAGACATGGCCGTCGACCCGGACAAGGTCAACGTCAACGGCGGCTCCATCGCCATGGGCCATCCACTGGGCGCCACCGGTTGCGCGATCCTCGGCACCTTGCTCGATGAACTGGAAGCGCGGCACCTGCGCTATGGCCTGGCGACGCTGTGCGTCGGCGGCGGCATGGGCATTGCCACCATCATCGAACGTCTCTGAGCCCCCGAATTCAAGGAACCTTGTTATGAGCGAAGCCATTCGTTACGAAAAAGGTCAGGACGGCATCGTCGTGCTGACCATCGACATGCCGGGCCAGAGCGCCAACACCATGAACGCCGTGTACCGCGAGGCGATGGCCGCGTGCGTGGCCCGTCTGGTGGCAGAAAAAGACAGCCTTGCCGGCGTCATCGTCACCTCGGCGAAGAAAACCTTCTTTGCCGGCGGCGACCTCAACGAACTGATCAAAGTCGGCAAGCCTGAAGCCAAAGCTTTCTACGACATGGTGCTGACCCTCAAAGGCCAATTGCGCACCCTGGAAACCCTCGGCAAACCGGTGGTTGCAGCGATCAACGGCGCGGCGTTGGGCGGCGGCTGGGAAATCTGTCTCGCCTGCCATCATCGCGTGGCGCTGGACGACGCCTCGGTGCAACTCGGCCTGCCGGAAGTGACGCTGGGCCTGCTGCCGGGCGGCGGCGGGGTGGTGCGCATGGTGCGCATGCTCGGGATCGAGAAGGCGCTGCCGTATCTGCTCGAAGGCAAAAAAGTGCGTCCGCAACAGGCGTTGCAGGCCGGTTTGATCGATGAGCTGGCGGCGGATCGCGATGAACTGTTGGCCAAGGCGCGCGCGTGGATTGTTGCCAATCCAACGGCAGTGCAGCGTTGGGATGTGAAGGGTTATCAGATTCCTGGCGGTACGCCGTCGAACCCGAAAGTCGCGCAGATGCTGGCGATTGCACCGTCGATCCTGCGCACGAAAACCCAAGGCACACTGCCGGCGCCGGAGAAGATTCTGTGTGCGGCGGTGGAAGGCGCTCAGGTCGATTTCGATACCGCGCACCTGATCGAAACCCGCTACTTCACCGAACTCACCACCGGGCAGATTTCGAAAAACCTGATCGGCACGTTCTGGTTTCAGCTCAACGAGATCAATGCCGGCGGTTCGCGGCCGCGGGGTTTTGCACCTTATAAGACGCAGAAGGTCGGCGTGCTCGGTGCCGGGATGATGGGCGCGGGGATCGCGTTTGTCAGTGCTTCGGCGGGTATCGACGTGGTACTCAAGGACATCAACCTTGCAGCTGCCGAGAAAGGCAAAGCGCACTCGGCCGCGTTGCTCGACAAAAAAGTTGCCCGTGGCCAGATGAATGCAGCCCAGCGCGATGAAGTGCTGGCGCGGATCAAACCCTCTGAAAGCGATGCCGATCTGGCCGGTTGCGACCTGATCATCGAAGCGGTGTTTGAGGATCGCGAGCTCAAGGCCAAGGTTTCTGTGGCTGCGCAAAAAGTCGTGGGCGCCGACGCCGTTATTGCCTCCAACACGTCGACCTTGCCGATTACTGGCCTTGCCAGTGCCGTACCGGATCAAAGCAAATTCATCGGCCTGCATTTCTTCAGTCCGGTGGAAAAAATGCCCCTGGTGGAAATCATCAAAGGCGCGCAAACCAGCGACGAAACCCTCGCGCGCGGCTTCGATTTCGTTCTGCAAATCAAGAAAACCCCGATCGTGGTCAACGACAGTCGCGGTTTCTTCACCTCGCGGGTTTTCGGCACCTTCACCAACGAAGGCATCGCCATGCTTGGTGAGGGCGTCAGTGCGCCGATGATCGAGACTGAAGCACGCAAGGCCGGGATGCCGGTCGGGCCTCTGGCGATCTCCGACGAAGTTTCCCTCAGCCTGATGAGCCATATCCGCAAGCAAACGGCCAAAGACCTACAGGCAGAAGGGAAACCGCTGATTGAGCACCCGGCCTTCGCCGTGATTGACTTGCTGCTCAACGAATACAAACGTCCGGGCAAGGCGGCTGGCGGTGGTTTTTATGAATACCCGGCCGGTGGCCAGAAGCATTTGTGGCCGGAACTGAAAACGCGCTTCGAGAAAGCCGACGGGCAGATTTCCCCGAAGGATGTGCGTGATCGCTTGCTGTTCGTGCAAGCCATTGAAACCGTGCGTTGCGTGGAGGAGGGCGTGCTGACCTCGACGGCGGACGCCAACATCGGCTCGATCTTCGGCATCGGTTTTGCGGCGTGGACGGGCGGTGCGTTGCAGTTCATCAATCAGTACGGGGTGAAGGATTTCATCGCTCGCGCGCAGTATCTGGCCGAACAGTACGGCGAGCGTTTCGCCCCGCCGGCGTTGCTGCTGGATAAAGCGGCGAAAGGTGAAATGTTCTAAGGGGGCGAGCATTCCGGGGCTTGCCTTGTCAGGGTGTTTCAAGGCAGGCTCTGGGGTGTTCATTATTCCCATCACGTGTCAGGTATTTTTTATGTCGCTACGCATCTGCATTCTGGAAACCGACATCCTGCGTCCCGAATTGGTCGATCAATATCAGGGTTACGGGCAGATGTTTCAGCGCCTGTTCTCGCAGCAACCGATTGCCGCCGAGTTCACCGTCTACAACGTGATGCAGGGCGAATACCCAAGCGACGAGCAGACCTTTGACGCGTACCTGGTCACCGGCAGCAAGGCCGATTCATTCGGTACCGACCCGTGGATTGAAACGCTGAGGGAATACCTGCTGAGCCGTTACGAGCGTGGCGACAAACTGCTCGGCGTGTGCTTCGGCCATCAACTGTTGGCGCTGCTGCTGGGCGGCAAGAGCGAGCGTGCGACGCAGGGCTGGGGCGTTGGCACCCACAACTACAAACTCGCGGCCAAGGCGCCGTGGATGAGCCCGGTGCGTGAAGAACTGACGTTGCTGATCAGCCATCAGGATCAGGTGACGTCGTTACCGGAAAACGCCACCGTCATCGCCTCGAGCGATTTCTGCCCGTTTGCCGCGTACCACATCAACGATCAAGTGCTGTGCTTCCAGGGCCATCCCGAGTTCATCCACGATTACTCGCGGGCGCTGCTGGATTTGCGTCAGGAAGCGCTGGGTTCGCAGATTTACAGCAAAGGTGTGGCCAGCCTGGAGCAGGAACACCACGGCGCGACGGTTGCGGAATGGATGATGCGGTTTGTGGCGCACAAGCCTGAGGTCGCTTAACAGCAGATCAAAAGATCGCCGCCTTCGGCAGCTCCTACGCTGAGACCCTGTAGGAGCTGCCGAAGGCTGCGATCTTTTGCTTTTCTACAACCACCCAGACTTCTTGAAGCTCGCCCACAAACTCACACACCCCACCGCAATAAACCCCAGCACCCCGAAGTAACCGTAATGCCAACTCAGCTCCGGCATGTTCTGAAAGTTCATCCCGTAAATCCCCGCCACCGCCGTCGGGAACGCCAGAATCGCCGCCCACGCAGCGAACTTGCGCTGCACCACGCTCTGCCGTGACGCCTCCAGCAACACACCGATCTCGATAGTCTGGCTGGCAATGTCGGCCAGCGTGCTGAGGTCTTCCATCTGCCGCGTTACGTGAATCTGCACATCACGGAAGTACGGGCGCATGTTCTTGTCGATAAACGGGAAGCTGAGCTTCTGCAGTTCCTCGCCGATCTCCACCATCGGTGCCGCATAGCGACGCAGGCGCACGACATCACGACGCAAGCCGTGCAGCTTCTGGATATCACGCTCATTCAATGCGCTGCACAGCACGTTGCGCTCCAGCTCATCGATCTCGGCATGGATCGCTTCACCGACCGGTTGGTAGTTCTCGATGACGAAATCGAGGAGCGCATAGAGTACGAAATCTTCCCCATGCTCCAGCAACAGCGGACGCGCCTCACAGCGTTGGCGCACATGTGCGTAGGACGCCGAGTGACCGTTACGCGCGGTGATGATGTAGCCCTTGCCGGCGAAGATGTGCGTTTCGATGAATTGCAGCACGCCGTTTTCACGGATCGGCGAGTAGGTGACGATAAACAAAGCGTCGCCAAAGGTTTCCAGCTTCGGCCGGCTGTGTTTTTCCAGCGCATCTTCAATCGCCAGCTCGTGCAGATTGAACTGGCGTTGCAGGTTGGACAGCTCCTGAGCGTCCGGCTCTTCGAGGCCGATCCAGACAAAGTGGCCGGTTTTCGCGGCCCAGGCGGCTCCCTCGTCGAGGGAAATATTGGTGACTTTCTTACCGGCGCTGTACACAGCAGCAGCAACAACTCGACCCATGGTGGTGATTCACTTCTTCTTGGCAGGTGGCAGGAATACAAGGCTTCAGCTTAGCCGTGTCGCTACTTGAGAGTCAGTGAAATCTGCACCGTTCATTCGGCAAAAGAAAACCCGCACAAGGCGGGTTCGGTTTCAGGCGGCTTGCAACTGCCGATCCATTGATTCGATGCATTCGCGCATCTGCTCGCGGCATTGCTCTATGAGCTTAGGCATGTCCTCCATGGTCAATCCGGCTGTAGGAATCGCCGGCAGCGAGCGTATGAGAATTTCCCCACTGTTCCAGCGGTTCAGACGCATGTGCTTGATGTAACTGCTGACACACACCGGCACGATCGGCACACCAGCGGCAATCGCCATCTGAAACGCGCCTTTCTTGAACGGCAGCAACTCTTCGCCGAGGTTGCGCGTGCCTTCCGGGAATACCCAGATCGAGGTGTTTTTGTTTTGCAGCGTGTTGGTGGTGGTAAGCATCGACTGGCGCGCCTTGTGCGCATTGCCACGGTCGATCAACACGTTGCCGGCGAGCCAGAACAACTGCCCGAATAACGGCACCCACTTCAGGCTCTTCTTGCCAATGCACACCGTGCGGTAGGGCACAACGTTACCGAACACAAACAGATCGTAGTTGGACTGATGGTTGGCGATGATCACGCAACTGGCAGGTTTGTTCATCAAACCGCTGACGTCGGTTTTCACTCGCAGGCGCAAGATGCACATGGCCGGCAATGCATAGAGGCGCGCACACAGACGGCTGTTGTCCGGATTGAACGGACGACATATGCCGAGGATCACCCCAAGCACGCCAGCCAGAATAAAGTGCAGGCTCATCAATAACATACGAAACACGAACAGCATTTTCAGGCCCCACCGGCGCAAAAGGTGGCGCAGTGTACGGATGTGCACTGTGTTCGGCAATTGCCACTATAGAGTCCGGAGATAGGCGATGTTTAAGCGCATGTTTCCGAATTGCTTGTCAGACCCGTCCTAGAGCAGCCACGGCGTTTTCAACCGAGCGCGCAAGAAAAAGCCCGACACGCGGGTCGGGCTTTTCTTCGACGCAGGATACGGGGGTTAACCCAGATGCTCCTGATCCTGAACAATCGCGTTGTCCAGGGTTTCCAGCAGCGCTTTGCGCACCTTCAGCTTGGTGTTCTTGTGCGCGAGCATGTTGATCTTCTTCAACTGACGCGCGGCGGCAAGGGCGGCACCTTGCAGCTCTTCGGCAGAAACCACTTTGTCGAGGAAACCGGCGTCCACCGCGCTTTTCGGGTCGAACATCTCGCCATTAATCACCGACCGGTGGAATGCCGAGCGACGCAGACGATCACGCGCCAACTCGATACCGGCGTGGTGCATGGTCATGCCGATCTGCACTTCGTTCAGACCAATGCTGAAAGGGCCGTCAACACCGATGCGGTAGTCGGCCGACAACAGCAGGAATGCACCCTTGGCCACGGCGTGACCCGGGCAAGCGACGATCACCGGGAACGGGTGAGAAAGCAGACGACGGGCGAGGGTGGAACCAGCGGTCACCAGCGCCACGGCTTCTTTAGGGCCGGCGGTCATCACTTTCAGATCGTAGCCGCCCGACAGAATCCCCGGCTGACCGGTAATGATCACGATGGCACGATCAGTCACCGCCTGATCCAGCGCCGCGTTAAACGCCGCAATCACGTCCGGGGAAATGGCATTGACCTTGCCGTTGCTCAAGGTCAGGGTCGCGATGCCGTCTTCGAGGTGGTAGGCAATCAACTCACTCATGACGCGATTCCTTGTAAGAAAGATGAGCAGACGTTACCCACCACCGCAGGCCAGGTAAAGCGCCGTGACTGACCCGCCGGTCACCGAATCCCGGCTGATCCAGCGCCGCACGCCATTCTGCTTCTATATAGAAGGGCCGCGCCCACCGAAGATTGGCCGGTTTGCCATGGGCCGTCGGCAGGGCAAACGGCTTTTTCTCTTAAGCGCATGAAAATCTTAAAAAAAAGTTTGCCATCGGAAAAGCTTTCGACTACATTAGCGCGCCTCGACAGACAGAACATGTTTGAAGAGATACGGTGAAGTGTCCGAGTGGCTTAAGGAGCACGCCTGGAAAGTGTGTATACAGGAAACTGTATCGAGAGTTCGAATCTCTCCTTCACCGCCACATTCAGTACACAAAACCCCTGATTTCGAAAGAAGTCAGGGGTTTTGTGGTTTCAGGCGTCTGGAATTTATTGGACAGCGGATTTGATTTCGAGATCAGTAGGCCGACTGGCACCGCCGTGAAGTTGCGCTGCTCACTGATCGGACGTTTGTGCCTGGTAGATTTCGATATTGCCGTGTTTTACCTGTTGATACACGGTGTATGGCAATACCAACGTATCTGTCACACCGGAGACTGCCAGATCTATCAAAACCAGCGGGGCTGAAGGGCGACCCTTCCAGGATTTTATCGGCAGATCGGGTGCGTGCAGGATGCAGAAGTCGTAGCCGACGCCGCTGTAAATTCGGGAAATCGAATCGCAGTAGGTTTGGCGTTTTTTTAGATCATTTCCGGCGACGGTGTCTTCCTGCACGACACTGCTGATCGTGCCGCAGCCAGTAACGGCTAGCGCTGAAAGCAGCAAGGCGATGGTTTTTATTGTCATGCTCGCAATCCTTGGCAATGAGATGAGGTTGCCAGATTAGCGTGTTTGATTGGGGTAGGCCATTCGTCGGGCATCGGTCGATCTGAACCAAAGGTCCAGTAATGACCGGCTAGTCTCAAAAGCCTTGGAGGTCGATATTTTTTCAGGCAAAAAAGTTTTGCCGGTGTCGATCCGCATCGCAGGGGCGAAGGTATGACAGAACCGTATATCGAAGACGATGGCGCCGAGTTTCCGTTTAACAACTGCGTTCGTTGTGGCCAGACCGAGTATCAGTCTGGTTTCGGCGAGGATCCGGTTCACACCGGCAAGATCAAGTCCACGGTGCCGAAAGGGCCGAAAGCGAAGTTTTTACCCAAGGTCACGGCACGCGCCCGAAAATGATTCTCCGCCAACCAACCCCGTCTAAGAACGGGGTTTTTTATGCTCAGAGATTTGATTTCGGACTAGACCTACAGACGGTCGTCAGGATCTGTGTTTCTTTCACAAACTTTTCACGTTCGCTTAAGTAGGGTGAAGCCATCCGTTAGAAAGCAAGTCTCCAGCCCGTCTCCCCAGCGGGCTTTTTTTTGCCCGTCATAAAACCTTTTCTGAAATCACTGTCCAATCGGCGCCCATTGCGCGGATGCGTCCGTTTTTATCTGGACTTTGCCGCTGTGACGGCATTCAATCGCGCCCCTTTTTGTTTCTCTGTCTTTGAGGTTTTCGTCATGCGTTTAACACTGCCCGCTCTGGTTCTCGGCCTTCTGTTCGCTCAAGGAGCAATGGCTGCCGGCGACGGCACCGCTGCATTGGGCGGCGGTCTGGGTGGCGCGCTGGGTAATGTCGTCGGTCAGAAAATGGGCGGCAGCACCGGTGCAGCGATTGGTGCAGGTGTAGCGGGCGCGGCCGGTAGCGCAGTGGCTGCACGCAAAGGCAGCCGGACGAAAGCGGCCATTGGTGGCGGTGTTGGCGCGGCGGGCGGTTCGGTAATCGGTAACAGCCTGGGCGGCCGAAATGGCGCCACCATCGGTGCTGGTCTGGGCGGCGCGGCGGGCGGTGCCGTCGGCAGCAACTTGGCCAAAGGCCACAAGCGTCACTGAGATTGATCGCTTGCAGACAAAGCCCGGCTCGATGCCGGGCTTTTTCATGGCTGAACGTTTTTCCCGCAAACCTCTCCAATCTCACATAGGCCCCCGCTGGGGCGAACTGTCCCGATTCGGGAACTGTGAGGTACACATGCGATTGTCATTATCTGCACTGTTTTTCGGATTGCTCGTGGCGCAAGGCGCAATGGCAGCCGGCGATGGCTCGGCCGCCGTGGGCGGTGGGCTCGGTGGCGTGCTGGGCAACGTGGTCGGTGGACAACTCGGCGGCAGCACCGGTGCGGCAGTCGGCGCAGGTGTCGGCGGCGCGGCCGGCGGTGCGGTTGGAGCGAATAAAAACAATCGCACCGAAGCTGCCATCGGCGGTGGCCTCGGCGCGGCGGGTGGCTCGGTGATTGGTAATAGCGTCGGCGGATCAACCGGTTCGGCTGTCGGTGCAGGATTGGGCGGCGCGGCGGGTGGCGCGGTCGGTAACAACCTCGGTGACGACGGCGGATCCCACTCCGGTGGGGGTCACAAGCACAAGAACAAACACAAGAACCGCCATCATTGATTGATGGAATGGTTTAGCGAGAGCCCGGCTATTTGCCGGGTTTTTCGTATTTGCCGGTCAGATGCTGGAACGATTGGCTGTAGGACTTTTCGAACGTCTACACTCCGCGGAAATGATGAGGTTCGCCATGACTCCTGAAACTGAAGGCAAGGAAGAGAAAGGCTCTAGTGGGCTGCCGTTTATCAATGATCCGGGGAATGAGGATCCGGGATCGCTGATGGATGATGCGACGGTGCCGCTGAATGATTCGGATGAGGCGGATATGGAGTATGAAGAGGATGAGGATGAGCAGTGACTGCTCTGCGAGTCGAACCTGATATTGCGTTGAGCTCTATAGGGCCTAGGATTTTAGGCCCTTTGGTTCTGGAAACTAGTTAACGACCATAAGGTTGATAGCAGCTAAGGCTTGTAGAAGGATGAATGGACGTTGACGAACAGATTTTTACCTGTGCTCAGTTGATTCAGATTTACTGAGGATGTAAAGATTGTCCGAGGCTGACATCTTCTCTATTCGACCAAGTGCGATGTATTCGTTAAATTCGTTCTCAACTATTTTTTGGTCACAGTATTTTTTATATTTCAATGGTCTATCACTAGCGTAAATGTATAGCCGCCACACATCGAAGCCGTCGATTCTGTCATTTGATCCGTAATCGAAATCCACTGATTCCGAAGGGAAGTGAATAGCGCATCCGATACCGTGGAGCTCGTATTCAACTCCATTTGTTATTTCTCCACAGCGTTCGATTTGTTTGCTCCGCCAAAGTCTTAAAATATTGCGGGTGCCAAATTTTTTACGTAATAGCTCCGTGCCGTAGTCTACTTTCGAAAGAAAGTCGGTAATTAGCTCTTCAAGCGACGTGTCGGTATTTTTCATCTTCTTCTGTGATGCTCCAGTCGGTCGTGCCCTACATTTTCAGCAGATTCGATTACTTCTTCGATAGTGTTAAGGGTGCCCTTGTGTTCTCTGATGTTGGTGATCAATTGCATAGTTATCGGCGTTGCTGTTTGTCTTGCAGCTGCTGCACGGTGGTGTCCATCCAGAATATAAAGGGTGCCTTGATATTCCGCTACGTCTATGGGAAAGCTACTGTCGTATCCATCAGCTCGCATTTTTTTTCCTAAATCTTCGACCCGTTTAGTTGATCCTTTTCCCGAGATTGCATGTGTACGCTTCAATGGTTTTGGGTCAACACCATGGATCAAACTTGGTAATTGCGGGTCGCCTTCGCCTACCTTAGCCTCACCAATCCCCCCCGGCACCTCACACCCAGGCCTATTAGGCGGCGGACAATTGGAGTTCAACCCCAACGGATCCACCCACCCAATCGGATTCGGCGTGTACTGGTACTGATTCAACCCACCCGCCAGCTTCACCGGATCCGGCGTCAGATACCGTCCCAGCCGCGGGTCGTAATACCGATGTCGGTTGTAATGCAGCCCACTCTCCGCATCGAAATACTGCCCCTGAAACCGCAGCGGCTGATCCAGATACTCATCAGCCGCCAACGTCACCGCCGCGACTTTCCCGTAAGCGTCGTATTGCGCCGACCAGACGATTTCCCCGCTGTAATCCGTTAGCTCCAACGGCGTGCCAAGGTGGTCGTTCTGGTAGTAAAACGGGCAGGCCTTTTTCGGGCCTTTACCGTCGAGCAGCGCTAATGGGCGGAAGGTGCCGGGTTCGTAGACGTAGCTGCGGTATTCGGTATCGCTGCTTTCGGCGACGAGGTTGTCGCCTTGCCAGAAGAATTCAGTGGTGGCACTGTCGACGGTTTTGCTGATGCGCCGGCCGAAGGCGTCGTATTGATAAGACGCGGTTTTCCCGTCAGGGCGAGTCAGGCCAATCAGGCGGTGCTGGCAGTCGTAGCGGTATTCGGTGACAAGTTTGTGCGCTGTGCCGCGACGTTCGCGGATCAGGTTGCCGAAGGCGTCGTAGTCGTAGTGACGATCGCCCTGCATCAGCAGGCGGTTGCCTTTGATCTGGCTCGGGCCGGGGCGATCCTGCATGAGCAGGTTGCCAGCGGGATCGTGGGCGTAGGTTTCCGGGAGTTCGTCGCGGGAGTGGCGGACGCGGATCAAACGGTCGAGGGTGTCGTAGCCGTAGGTGCGTTGGCCGTGGCGAGTGTCGGCGATGTACGACAGATTGCCGTTGGCGCTGTAGGCATAATCGCGGCGATACATCGAATCGCGTTTATGGCCCACGGCATGGGCGAGCAGTCGGCCCTGTTCGTCGTAGGAGTATTCGCTGAGCAGCAGGCCTTGCTCGCGTTGTTGTTCGCGACCGGACTGGTAGACGTGGCGGGTGAGTGGGGCGCCGTTGAGGTCGATGCCGGCGAGGGCGCCACCCTTGGCGTGTTGATAGTCGAGTTTGCTGTTGTCCGGCAAACGCATGCTTTTGAGCTGACCGCAGGCGTCGTAGGCATAGCGCAGAGTGCCCCAGCCCTGATGCTCGGTGATCAGCCGATCCTGGCGGTCGTATTCGAAGGCCAGCGGATGGTTCTGGCCATCATCGACGCTAGTCAGGCGCCCTAACGGGTCGTACTGATAACTGACCTTCACCCCATCCGGCAGGGTTTTCACCAGCAGGCGTCCGGCGCCATCGCGCTTATAAGCGGTGACTAGCCGAGAGTCGTCATCACCGAACTCGGTCTTTTCCAGCAGGTGACCGTTGAGGTCATACACGTAAGCAGTTCGGCGCCCATCGAAACCAGTTTCCTGTCGGATTAATCCGGTCGGTGTGTAGTCCAGCCGATATTTCTCACCTGATTCGTTCTCGATTTCCGTGAGCAGCAGTTGGGCATGGTCGTAGCGGTATTGAATCCGCGTGCCGTCGTGGTTAATGCGACGGGAGACCAGATGCAGGTCATCGTCGTACTCATACCGGGTGACATGCCCCAGCTCATCACGCTCGGCGGTGACTTGCCCGTAAGCGCCGTAGCTATATGCACGCGTGGCACCCGTAGGAAAAGTCGTCTGAACCAGTCGGCCAACGGCGTCCCACAGCTGTCGGGTAACGGCGCCATGCTGATCAACCGTGGTCGTCCGCCGTCCCAAAGCATCGTAGGAAAAACGCCGTACACCACCCTCAGGCAACGTCTCTTCAACCAGTTGGCCGAGGTCATTCCAGGCCAGCAGATGACGGCTGGTGTCCGGATACCGGATCGACACCAGTTGCCCACGCACGCTGTAGTAGTAATGAGTGACCTGTCCGTCAGGATCGACGGCCTCGGTGATGTCGCCCTCGGCATTGCGCCGATAAATCCAAACCGTATCGCCGCGCGAACGCCGATGCAGAAAACCGTTGCGATACTCGTAGGACGTTGGCGCATCCGCCGCAGGAATCAGCGCAACCAGCCGTCCGACATCGTCATAGCGGTACTCGGTGACAGAACCCAAAGCATCCTGTTCAGCGACCAACCGTCCCTGATCGTCGTACGCCTTGAGTTGCTCACCGCCATCGGCCTCAACCTTGCGCACCAGTCGCGCGCGGTCGTCGTGGACGTAAACCTCTTCGGTGCCATCGACGTAATGCACCGCCACACTGCCGTCGTCGCTCCAGACATAACGCGTGTCCATTTGCGAAAACGACGCCCAGTGCCGTACGCAACGCGCAGCCTTGCCAGCCCGTTCCCATTCCCAGAAAAAACTCGCGCCACCGGTCAGCTGTCGCTGCAGGATGACGTGCGCATCGTCGTAGTCGTAGCGCTCGCTTTCATCTAATGCATTGGTTGCCGCCAACAAGCGCTGGCGCGCGTCGTGGCAATAGCGAACGAGAATTTGCTCCGTCGCCCATTCAGCGTTTTGCAAACTTTGGTAATCGATCGCGATCAATTGCGCGCGGTCGTAACGCAGCAACAACGAGCGACCGGCACCGTTATCCAGTCGCTGAACCCTGTCAGACCGATCGCGATGCACCGTCAGACGATTGCCATAGGCATCGCTGATCGACGTCAGACGCCCGGCCCGAAAGTGGTAAAACCGCGCCGTTTCCCCAGCCAGCGCTAGGATCAATTCCTCCGGTTCATCCCCGAGAAAAATTGCTGCCCGCGACAAACTGTTGTGAATAGAAGGCCGCTCAACATTCGGCAGCGGAAACCGTGTGCGCCGATTCTCGTGATCGACCCAAACTACCGTGTCGCCATCAAATTCCAGCCGATGCGCCAGCGAATGGCTCCAGCCAAACCCCAGGCCGACATCGATTTCCACCGCACTCGTGCGATACAACCGGGTGAATTCAAACGGCAACACGCCATCAAGCACGCCATCAGTCAGCGTCAGCAGTTCCTCACCCGTGACCATCGACACCGGACAGCCGTTGGTGCAGGTACGCGGTACACAATCAGCGCTGTCCCCATTGGGATTTTTCGCCTGATCCGAAGCGTCATCGTGAGGCTCATGACGCTCCATACGCGTATTGCCATGTGCCTTGTCCCGTGCAATCGGCGCCGGGTTTGGCACCGTCAACACCACTTCATCTGCCTGCCGAATGTTCAGCGGAATCGACGGCGTCGGTTTCAACTGCACTTCACGCGCACTCAGCATCAACGGTCTCAGCGTGCTCGCATGTTGGGTCAGCTCCGGCGCAGAGGTCAGCTCAGCCAGGCGCAACGCCGAGGCCGCCAGCCATTCCCGCGCTCGCGGCGATTTGATCTTTGCCAGCACTTTGCTGCTCAAGCGCAGCGGCACGCCGACGCCACCCGACACGCGCATCAGCAGGAAACTGATCAACAGTTCGACGCGCACCTCAGCCACGACTTCGGCCAAATACTGCGGCGGCAGCATCTTCAGCCAACTGGTGAACGCGGCCAGATGAATGAACATCAGCGGCTCATCGCTGAGCATCAGCAGTGCATTGGCAATCGCGTCGCTGGAGGTTTGCAGCAGGGCTTCAAGCTCGGCGGCGCTGAGGTATTCCAGGAGCTTTTCGCTGTTGGCCTGCAGATCGGCGAGGAGGGCGAACAGTTGCTTGATGTCATCCCAGACACCGTTCAGCGCTTTCTCGAAGCCGCGCCAATCCGCCCGTTGCAACTGCCGGTAACGGTCAGAAAATCCGGCGTTGGAGAACTCCGCCCATAACGGCTGAAAACCTGTCCACTCGGCACGCAACCAGCGTTCGAGGTCACCGAGAATGCTTTCGTAGGAGTCATACAACTCACGAACATGCGCAGTGGAAACATCGGGAAAGAAGGTGATGCGATAACGCTGGCCCCGATCGCAATCGGTCACCTGCAATATCCCGCTCGGGCCGATCGTATGGCGCAGCGCTTCGCCGAAGGTCAGGACACCGCCGACGTCGCCAATCACCGGTTCGAGCGTCACCGGGGTGTTGCCGATCGGTACGAAGCGGGCGGCTTCGAACATGTGTACCAGGGTCAAAGATCCGCTGGCGGGGCACATGACTACGGATGAGCTGATCGGTTTGCGGGATTTGATCGGGGCGCTGAGGCGTACGTCGTTGCCGACGGTAAACACCTGCTCGACATCCAGCGCTGTGCCCGTCCAGTACTGTTCGGCCCAGGCCTCGTAATTATTGAGGCACAGGCGAAATTCGCCGATCAGGGTTTCGAAATCCGGGTGATCCGGGTTCAGTGCGGCAACTATCAGCAGGCCAATGCTGTTGTTCAGGGCCAGTAGCCGATCGGGTTGAAACATTCGCAGTCGCTCGCGCACATCAAGGAGGAGCACGGACTTTGCGGGGGATCAGTAAGGAAAGAAGTCGGCCAAGTAGGTGATGCCTGTAGGACGTTTCGCTAAATATTCGCGAGTAGTTCATCGGCGCAACAGACATTGCCCGTTGCTCAATGTCTGTCGCGCTCGTTATGCTGCTGAACCCTTTAATCAGATCCGAGCAGCGGCGCGATGCCGCCTGGGATGTCTTTGAAAACGGATCCGATGATGAATGCAGCGCTGAAGGCGTTCGGCCCGATCAAGGCCGTGATTTTCGATATGGACGGTTTGTTGCTCGACACCGAAGGCATTTACACCGAGGTCACGTCGCTGATTGCCCAGCGCTACGGGCGCACCTTCGACTGGAGCGTCAAACAGAACATCATCGGTCGCGGTGCCAACGATCTGGCCAATTACGTGGTGCAGGCGCTGGATCTGCCGATCACCGCCGAAGAGTTCTTGGAGATCCGCGAGCCGTTGATGCGTGAGCGTTTCCCGAAAGCGCAGGCGATGCCGGGTGCCGAGGAACTGATTCGTCACCTCAAGGCGCACAACATTCCGATCGCCGTGGGCACCAGTTCATCGCGTCAGTCGTTTGGCCAGAAAACCACGCTGCACCAAGAATGGTTTGCGCTGTTCGACTTCATTGTTACCGCCGACGATCCGGAAGTCGGCGCGGCGAAACCGGCACCGGATATTTTCCTCACCGCCGCGCGACGTCTGGGCGTCGCGCCTGAGGATTGTCTGGTGTTCGAGGATTCACCGTTTGGCGTGACCGCAGCGAAAGCCGCCGGCATGACCGCGATTGCGATTCCGGACGCCGCCATGGCTGATGAAAAGTACGCACACGCGGACGGGATTCTTCGTACGTTGAAAGCCTTCACCCCGAGTGCTTGCGGTTTGCCGGCGCTGGAATGGGCGTAAACGCTTGAGACGAAAAAACGCCGCCGCTCTGTGAAAAGAGCGGCGGCGTTTTTCGTTCAGGCGACTTGGAAATATCAGGCGCCAAAACCACCGTCGATGGTCAGGCTGGCACCAGTGATGTAACCGGCTTCCGGGCCTGCCAAGTAGGCGACGAAGCTGGCGATTTCTTCGGCTTTACCGTAGCGGCCGACGGCCATCAGCGGGATCAGGCTTTCGGCGAAATCGCCGTGCGCCGGGTTCATGTCGGTGTCGACCGGGCCAGGTTGCACGTTGTTGACGGTGATGCCGCGTGGGCCGAGATCGCGGGCCAGGCCTTTAGTCAGACCGACCAGTGCCGACTTGCTCATCGCATACACGCCGCCACCGGCGAAGGGCATGCGGTCGGCGTTGGTGCTACCGATGTTGATAATGCGCGCACCTTCGCCCATGTGTTTGGCGGCTTCTTGCGAAGCGATGAACACGCTGCGAATGTTGATCGCCACGGTCTGGTCGAAGTCTTCCAGTTTGAAGTCTTCCAGCGGTGCGACGGCCAGCACACCGGCGTTGTTGACCAGAATATCCACTCGGCCAAACGCTTCGACGGTGGCGCTAACGGCGTGGCGGATGGCGGCGGCGTCGGCGCTGTCGGCCTTGATCGCCAAGGCTTTGCCACCGTTGGCGGTGATGCTGTTTTGCAACTCTTCGGCTTTGGCGGTGGAGCTGACGTAGGTGAAGGCTACTGCAGCGCCTTCAGCGGCCAGACGTTTGACGATGGCAGCGCCGATACCGCGGGAACCGCCTTGAATCAGAGCGACTTTACCGCTGAGGTGTTGAGTGGTCATGTTCGATCTCCAGAGTGTTCAAGGCGGGAATGCCTTGGTATTGGTGGCGAGTATCGACTTGGTATCGACAACTGTGTAGACCATGATTGCTATAGTCTGTGTAAACCAGAAGTTTATAGTGGTGATCATGGAAACCTTCAGCAGCATCGAATGCTTCGTGCGCAGTGCCGAGGTCGGCAGCTTTGCCGAGGCTGCACGGCGCTTGAGTCTGACCCCGGCGGCCGTTGGCAAAAGTGTTGCCAAACTTGAGGTGCGGCTCGGTGTGCGGCTGTTCCAGCGTAGTACACGCAGCCTGACGCTGACCGAGGCCGGGCAGCTGTTTTTGAATCAGGTCAGTGGCAGCCTGACCACCATTCAGAATGCCGTGGCCAATCTGTCCAGTGTCGAAGGGCTGCCGGCGGGAACGCTGAAAGTCAGCATGGGCGCCGCGTTTGGTTGTTTGCACGTCGTGCCGATGCTCGGTGAGTTTTTGCAGCGATATCCAGCGATCAGTCCGGACTGGCATTTCGATAATCGCCAGGTTGATCTGATCGGGCAGGGATTTGATGCAGCCATCGGTGGCGGCTTCGATCTGCCGCAAGGGGTGATCGCGCGCAAGTTGAGCCCGGCGCACCGGATTTTGGTGGCGTCTGCCGATTATCTACAGGCCAATCCCGAGATCACCGAGCCGGACGATCTCAGCCATCACGACGGGATTCTGATCCGTTCGCCGCAAACCGGACGCGTGCGTTCCTGGCAGTTGACCGGGCGCGATCCGCAGAACTGTCGGCCGTTGATGCTCAAGGCGCGCATGACCCTGAGCGATTCCGAAGCCGCGTGCGCAACGGCGGCGCAAGGGTTGGGGATTGCGTTGGTGAGCATGCCGTTTGCGGTGGGGTATCTGGAGTCGGGAAGGTTGCAGCGGGTGTTGCCGGAGTGGTTTGTTGATGATGGCAATATTTCGGTCTACTACGCCGAGCATAAGTTGTTGCCGGGGAAGACACGGGCGTTTGTGGATTTTTTGATTGAGCAGTTTGCGGAGCGGGGGTTGGCGCGGCGGTTTAGTGCGATTTGAGCAAACTTGATACCGAGGCGCGGCCTTCGCGAGCAAGCTCGCTCCCACAGGGTTTTGCGTTGTGCGCAAAATCTGTGGGCAACTCAGAACCTGTGGGAGCGAGCTTGCTCGCGATGAACGATAACGCGGTCTACCGGGCAAACCGCCCCGGCCAGCCAATGATGTTCTTCGGCCGCGGCGTCGCATAAGTCCGCACCTTCGACGTCGACAACCCCAACCGCACCAGCGATTCCGCAATCGTCACCGCCGCCGTCACGCCATCCACCACCGGCACGCCGGTACGACGACGAATCTGCTCATCCAGCCCGGCCATGCCGCCGCAACCCAGGCAAATCACCTCGGCCTTATCCTGCGTCACCGCCAGTTCGGCCTGATGCACGATCGCTTCCAGCGCACGCTGCGGTTCGTGTTCCAGCTCCAGAACCGCCAAACCACTGGCTCGCACCGAAGCGCAACGATCCCACAGCCCCGACAATTTCAGCCGATCCTCGATCAACGGCACGGTGCGATCCAGCGTCGTCACCACCGAATACGCGTGGCCCAAAAACATCGCGGTGCTCGCCGCCGCGTCGGTGATGTCCACCACCGGCACGTTGAGCAATTCCTGCAAACCTTCGCGACCATGTTCGCCATAACCGGCCTGAATCACCGCGTCGAACGGTTGGTCGTAGGCCATCACCCGATCCATCACGGCAATCGCGGCGAGGTAGCTTTCGAAGTTGCCTTCAATCGAGTCGGCGCCGAAAAACGGCGTCAAGCCAACGATCTCGGTACCCGATGACGCGACGGCCTGGGCCGAGCGGGCGATGGCTTGGGTGATGGACTCGGTGGTGTTGACGTTGACCACGAGAATACGCATGGGAAATCCTTATAGCGGGCAGTTCTGCGGCCCAACATCCGGGCCGCGAGGGAAATTAATGGCAGACGTTGTCGACCGCGATGGACTCGCCGCTGACGTCGGCGTAGTGCGCTTCGCGTTTGGCGATGATCAGGTAGAGCATTCCGGCGATGCCGGCACCGATCAGCCAGGAGAACGGCGAGACGCTGTGGAAACCCGGCACCAGCGCCAGCACGATGGCGATCAGCGCCGCTGGAATGAACGCGGCAACGGCGCGCAGGTTGACGCCACGGCTGTAGTAATAAGCGCCGTTCGGGTCTTCGCTGTAGAGCTGCGGCACGTTGATCCGGCCTTTGCGGATCAGCCAGTAGTCGACCATGATCACCCCGTACAACGGGCCGAGCAGGGCGCCGAGGCCGGACAGGAAATACACGATCACCAGCGGGCTGTTGTAGAGATTCCACGGCAGGATCAGCACGGCGATGGTCGCGCTGATCAGCCCGGCGCGGCGGAAGGTCAGGTACTTCGGCGCCAGGTTACTGAGCACGAAAGCCGGGGCGACGAAGTTGGCCATGATGTTCACCGCCACGGTGACGATCAGGAAGGCCAGGCAACCCAGCACCAAAAAGAACGTGTTGGGAATCGACGCGATAATTTCCGTCGGGCTTTCGATGATTCGGCCATTGATCTGAAATTGCGCGCCACAGAGCAGCACGGTAATCGCAGCGAACACCAGAATATTCACCGGCAAACCCCAGAAGTTTCCTACCTTGATGGTCTTGCGGCATGGCGAAGAGCGGGCGAAGTCGCAGAAGTTGAGGATCAACGTGCCGTAGATCGCCAGCCACAACGCGCCGCCGGCAAAGATGTTGCGCCACATCTCGCCACCGGTCAGCGGATCGCGGGTTGACCAGGCGATGGTCGCGTTGGCCTGGAAGTACATCCATGCGGCAAGCGCGGCAACGGTCAGCAGAATCACCGGCCCGGCGAACGCCTCGTAACGACGCACCATTTCCATGCCGTAGGCGAGAATCGCCAGTTGCACGAACCAGATCGCCACGAACGATGCCCAGCCCAGCGTCGACAGTCCGAGGATCGAGTTGTGGTCGTATTCGGCGAAACCGGGATGCACTGCCGTGAGCAGTACTCGTAGGACTACTGACGCCAGATACGTCTGAATGCCGAACCAGGCGATGGCGATAACCGCCCGGATCAATGCAGGAATTTGCGCACCGTGAATGCCGAAACTGATCCGGCTGATCACCGGAAACGGCACCCCGGTTTTCTGCCCCATGTAACCGGACAGGTTCATGAAGAAGTACACCAGCGCCGCGCCGATCCCCAGCGACAGCAAAATCTGCCAGCCACCCAGGCCCAACGCGTACAAGCCGATGGCGAAGGAATAGTTGGCGATGTTGTGCACGTCGTTCGTCCACAGGGCGAAGATGCTGTATTTGCCCCAGCGTCGACCTTCGGCCTTGGTTGGCGCGAGGTCGCTGTTGTGCAGGCGGGGGCTCAGTTGTAACGGTTCGGTCAGACCGTCGTAGGACGACGGTTGATCGAGGGCAGAGGCGGGCAGATTCAGCGCGATGTTATTGGAGAGACTTGTACGCATTCCGGCAGGCTCCTGATGTTCAGCGCCGCGATGACTGTGCTTAAGCCGTCAGGCTCGACAAATCTTCGTCGTGGCAGTGAAACATCACTGGTTACGGGGCATCTGCAGCCTGTACGGGATAGGGCGCTTCAGGCTTGCGGATCGAAAGTGTGTTTATGTTTTGCAGTTTTGTATACAAAACATGTATGCACTAAAGCCAGATTTGTGCCAGTTACCGATCTATGGACAGCGTTGCTCATTTCGAAAAGTTATCGATGAGCGCTAAGTGACTGAAATGTGGTGATTAAAAATTGACCGATTGAACAGGTATTTATTTTCGGTGGGGGATTTGGGCGGGGAGCAAAAGCGTGGGGATTTCGGAGGGGATGTAACCTTTCAGGGCGCGGAAGCAAAAAAGTGCACACACAAATGGCACCGATGGTGACATTCGTGTGTACACATTTTTTCAAGATCAAAAGATCGCAGCCTGCGGCAGCTCCTACATGGGAATGCGGTCACCTGTAGGAGCTGCCGCAGGCTGCGATCTTTTAGCTGTTGGACTTACTGATGATATTCCCCGCATGCAACCCACATTCTTTCTGCGTCGCTTCTTCCCACCACCAGCGCCCTTCGCGCTCGTGCTGATTTGGCAGGACAGGGCGGGTGCACGGTTCGCAGCCGATGCTGATGAAACCGCGTTCATGCAGGCTGTTGTACGGCAGCTCGAGCATGCGGATGTAACCCCAGATCTCTTCGCTGGTCATCTGCGCCAGCGGGTTGAACTTGTACAGGGTGCGTTCCGGAGTAGAGAACGCCGTGTCGATTTCCATCGCTGCCACGGCACTGCGCGTGCCCGGGCTCTGGTCGCGGCGCTGGCCGGTGGCCCAGGCTTTGACGTCTGACAGCTTGCGGCGCAGCGGTTCGATCTTACGGATGCCGCAGCATTCGCCGTGGCCGTCCTTGTAGAAACTGAACAGGCCTTTTTCCTTCACGAACGGCTCCAGTTTCGTGTAGTCCGGCGACACCAGTTCGATGTCGATCTTGTAGTGCTCGCGCACTTGATCGATGAAGCGGTAGGTCTCCGGGTGCAGGCGGCCGGTGTCGAGGCTGAACACCTTGACGTTCTTGTTGAGCTTCCAGGCCATGTCCACCAGCACCACATCCTCGGCGCCGCTGAAAGATATCCACAGGTCATCACCGAACTCGGCAAAGGCGAGTTTGAGAATGTCTTGCGCGGATTTGTTGGCATAGGTCGTGGCGAGTTCCACGACGTCGAACGTTGCACTCATCAGGGCGGCTTCCTACAGGTCGGTGGCGCTGGGCGCTCTATATGGGGCCGATGGTAACAAAAAGCTGCGCGGCTCGGGGCGCGCTGTGCGTTGCGCGAGTGGATTTGAGTCGCTAGAGTTCGGCCTCGCTCGACTCAAATAATCAATACAAACGGGAGTGTCTTGTGGAAATTGCTTGCCTGGATCTTGAAGGGGTGTTGGTGCCGGAAATCTGGATCGCCTTCGCTGAAAAAACCGGAATCGACTCCCTCAAGGCCACCACCCGGGACATTCCCGATTACGACGTGCTGATGAAGCAGCGTCTGCGCATCCTCGACGAGCACGGCTTGAAGCTCTCCGACATTCAGGAAGTGATCGCCACGCTGAAGCCGCTGGACGGCGCGGTGGAGTTCGTCAACTGGCTGCGCGAGCGCTTTCAAGTGGTGATTCTGTCGGACACGTTCTACGAGTTCTCGCAGCCGCTGATGCGCCAGTTGGGCTTCCCGACGTTGCTGTGCCATCGTCTGATTACTGACGAAACCGGGCGGGTGACCAGCTATCAGTTGCGTCAGAAAGATCCGAAGCGTCAGTCGGTGCTGGCGTTCAAGAGCCTGTATTACCGGGTGATTGCGGCGGGGGATTCGTATAACGATACGACGATGCTGGGCGAGGCGGATGCGGGGATTTTGTTCCATGCGCCGGAGAATGTGATTCGCGAGTTTCCGCAGTTTCCGGCGGTGCATACCTTTGCTGAGTTGAAGCAGGAATTCCTAAAAGCCTCCATCCGCGACCTCAGCCTGTAAGCCTGGCTAAATGATCGTTCCCACGCTCTGCGTGGGAATGCCTCAACGGACGCTCCGCGTTCGGCTTTGGATGGGACGCCGAGCGTCCCGGGCTGCATTCCCACGCGGAGCGTGGGAACGATCATTACTCAGAGGTTTTGCAGGGTTTCGAGGAGGATTCTGACTTTGGTGATCGACTCCTGATACTCAGCCTGCCAGTCCGAATCCGCAACAATCCCGCCACCGCCCCAGCAGCACACCTGCCCATCCTTGACCAACAGACTGCGAATCGCGATGGAGCTGTCCATCTCGCCGCGCACGTCCAGGTACAGCAACGAACCGCAATACAACCCGCGCCGGGTCGGCTCCAGCTCATCAATGATCTGCATCGCACGAATTTTCGGTGCGCCGGTGATCGAGCCGCCGGGGAAGCTGCCGGCGATCAAATCCAGTGCGTCGCGATCATCCGCCAATTCGCCGGTGACGCTGCTGACCAGGTGATGCACGTTCGGATAGCTTTCCAGACTGAATAACTCCGGTACCCGCACCGAGCCGATGCGGCAAGTGCGGCCGAGGTCGTTGCGCAGCAGGTCAACGATCATCAGGTTTTCCGCGCGATCCTTGGGGCTGGCCAGCAGTTCGGCGGCGTTGGCCGTATCTTCGGCTGGGGTCAGGCCTCGGGGGCGGGTGCCTTTGATTGGGCGGGTTTCCACTTGGCGCTGGCTGACTTTGACAAAGCGCTCCGGCGACAGGCTCAACACCGCGCCACCGTCAGGCAGGCTCTGGAAACCGGAGAACGGCGTCGGGCAGGCTTCGCGCAATGCGCAATAGGCCAGCCACGGATCGCCTTGGCACTCAGCGCGGAAGCGTTGAGCGAAGTTGACCTGATAGCAATCGCCGGCCTGGATGTAATGTTGAATGCGTTCGAAAGCCTGACGGTAATCGTCAGCCGAGAGATCGGCGGCCATCGGGTTGTTGAGCTTGAACGGGGTTAAAGCACTAACGACCGGCTGCGTGAACAACGAAATCAGCCGCTGCTTCTCGCTGTCAATCACGGACGGGTGAAAGACCAATTGGCTGGTTGACGTCTGGTGATCGCTGATCAGCGCCCAGTTGTACAGGCCGAAATGTGCGTCAGGCAATTGCAGATCATCGCGGGCCTGGCTTGGCAGGTTTTCCAGATGCCGGCCGAAGTCATAGCTGAGGTAACCGATCAAGCCGCCGGCGAATGGCAACTCGAAACCCAACGGTAAATCAGCCTCGCCCAAACGCTGCAAATTGTCGCGCAACCGCTGGAGGAAATGACTGCCGCTCTCGTCCGGCAATATGGCCAGTTGTTCCAGCGGCCAGGCGCTGAGCAGGTCGTAGCGACCACGGTCAGCGCTCGGCCGGCCGCTGTCGAGCAGCACGGCGCCGGGCGCGTGGCGGATGGCCGCGAAATAGTCGGCGGGATTGGCACGGTAGGGCAGCGGGTGTACGGAACAGGTCAACATGGGCGGGGCAGATCGGCCGTTGAGGCGGGGTGGGGATTGTAGTCCTCTCCGATGCCAGATCAAAGTCAAAAGCCACCCCCTCACCCCAGCCCTCCCGAAACGTCGGACCGCCCCCAAGGGGGCGAGGGGAAAGGGAGCAGATTGGGGGCTTTTCAAAAATGATCGTTCCCACGCTCTGCGTGGTAACGCCGCCATGGACGCTCTGCGTCCACTGTGACGCGGAGCGTCACGGGATGCATTCCCACGCAGAGCGTGGGAACGATCATCGGGGGAGATCAGCCTTCGACGGCGGGAATATGCCCAAACATTTCCTGAGTAAACGCCACTCGCTCTTCAGCCGTCTCGACCACCCCACGCGCCTTCAGCTCTTCCAGCCGCGCCTCAACCGCATGGGTACGCAACGTCAGCCCACAGTCGTTAGCGATCTGAATATTCAACCCGGGCCGCGCATTCAGCTCCAGAATCAGCGGGCCTTTCTCCTGATCCAGCACCATATCAACGCCGATATACCCCAACCCGCACAGCTCATAACAGCCGGCCGCGAGTTTCATGAAACCGTCCCAGTAGGGCAGTTGCACGCCGTCCACCGCGTTGGTGGTGTCGGGGTGTTTGGTGATGATGTTGTTCAGCCAGGTGCCGCGCAACGTCAGACCCGTCGCCAGATCGACACCGACGCCAATCGCGCCCTGGTGCAGGTTGGCCTTGCCGCCGGATTGCCGGGTCGGCAAACGCAGCATCGCCATCACCGGATAACCCATCAGCACAATGATGCGGATGTCCGGCACACCTTCATAACTGATGCTTTTGAAGATCTGATCCGGGGTCACGCGGTATTCGATCAGCGCGCGGTCGCGGTGGCCGCCCAGCGAGTACAAACCGGTGAGAATGCTCGAGATGTGGTGCTCAAGCTCCTCGTGGTCAACAATCTTGCCCGACACCGTGCGATAACGGCCCTCGAAGCGGTCGGCGACGACGATGATGCCGTCCCCGCCAGCGCCCTGCGCCGGTTTGATCACGAAGTCACTGCGCCCGCCGATGATCTCGCCGAGCTTGTCGATTTCCTTCTCGGTGGAAATCACGCCATACAATTCCGGCACGTGAATGCCGGCCTCGATCGCGCGTTCCTTGGTGATGATCTTGTCATCGACGATCGGGTACAGGCTGCGCTTGTTGTACTTGAGCACGTAGTCGGCGTTACGCCGATTGATGCCCATGATCCCCCGCGCTTCCAGCGCCTTCCAGGTCTTCCAGAAACCGAACATCAGGCGTCAGCCTTCTTCAGGAAAGCCTTGAAACGCACCAGTTCCGTCAGGCGGTAGCCGCGATAACGACCCATCGCCAGCATGAAGCCGACCAGAATCAGCAGGATCGCCGGGAAGGTGAACACGAAGTAAACCAGCTCCGGCACGGTCATGATCAGGTGCGCCAGGGACGCCGCGAACAGCGTGCCGATCGCGACTTTCATCGCATGGCTGGCGCCGCGTTCTTCCCAAGTGATCGACAGGCGTTCGATGGTCATGGTCAGAATCACCATCGGGAACAGCGCCACCGACAGACCACGTTCCAGACCGAGTTTATGGCTGAACAGACTGATCGCCGCGATCAACACCACGACAAAGGTCAGCACCACCGAGAGTCGCGGCAGCATTTGCAGCTTCAGGTGTTCCAGATAGGAGCGTAATGACAGGCCCAGCGCCGTGATCACGGTAAACAGCAATATACCGAAGCCCAGTTGCGTCTCGCGGAAGGCGAGGGCGATCAGTACCGGGGTGAACGTACCGAGGGTCTGCACGCCGATCAGGTTGCGCAGGATCAGGATCACCAGCACGCCGATCGGGATCATCACCATGATCATGAAGGTCTGCTGGGTCTGCAGCGGCAAGCCGTACAACGAGTATTCGAGGAAGTTGGCGTCGGTATTCTCGTCGGTCAGCTTGGCCAGACGAATCGCGTTCATCTCGCTGTTGTTCAGGCTGAAGGTCACGTTGGCTTTCTTGCCGCCGTCGACGGTGATCAGGTTTTCATCGCCGGTCCACCACAGCAGGCGGTCGGTCGGCAGGCCTTGCTCGCCGGTTTCCGGGTTGAAATACAGCCAATCGTTGCCGTTGAAGCTGCGCAGCCACAGTTCGGGCATTTGCGGTTGATCGGCGACGAGGCGGATGGTGTGGACTTTTTCCACCGGTACGTGGGCGATGGACAACAGCAATTCGACGATTTTGGCTTTGTGCGCAGTCGACGGATCGCCGGCCAGCAGCAGTTTCACATTGTCGTCGTTGAGGTTGTTGACGCGTTTGATCGCTTCGCCGATGAAGGTCTCGACGTCGGCGGAGTGTTGGCGGATCGGTGCGAGCAGGGCCTCGGCAGCGATTTTTTCCGGGCCTTCGATGGCGATGCTGTCGCGGAAAGTCGGGCCTTTGACCTTGGATTTTTCCGCGGTGTAACGCTTGGTCAGCACCAGACGGTAATAAAGGGTCTGGTTGCCCTTGGCGCGACGTGCCGACCAGGTCACCTTGCGGTTGCCGTCGACACGATTCACCGCGACGCCGTAGTTATTGGAAATGAAACTTTCATTGAGGCTGACGTAATCGCGGCTCAGCGGCGGTACGAACATCTGGATCTTCACCGGATCCTTGGTGCTGGCGACGAACTCGACTTTGGCGTCGATGTTCCACAAGTCGTCGGTAGCATCTTCGGTCACCGGGATGCCGAGTACGAAAATCTGATAGGCCGTAACCGAAACGCCCAGTAACACCAAAATGGTGATCAGGATTTTCAGGTGGAAGGTTAGAGAACGCATGGAAATTACTCGGCGGTATGAGCGGCGATGGTGCAGGCGGGTTTGCCGGCAGCGTATTTAAGACTGGGGTCGACCAGCGCGTCGAAGCGTTTCAACGCTTCGGAGCCGATCAAAAGCGGGTATTGGAACGCACTTCGGTCGGTCAGGTTCACTTCGATGCTGCGCATCGCCGTGCCCATGCAGATATCCAGCTCGATTACCGGACGGGCGGTGTACTTCTTGCCTTCTTCCGGGTCGTAGTCGCCGGCGCGGCGTTTGATTTTGCTGACGCGGGCCAGTGGCCGTTCGATCGGGTGCGAATGCGCTGCGTCGATCGCCAGGTAGAAACGTACCCAGGACTCACCGTTGCGTTTAAAGCGTTTGATGTCGCGGGCACTCAGCGAGGCGGTTTTCGCGCCCGTGTCGAGTTTGGCCGCGACTTCGAGATTGATGCCGTCAAGCGAAGCGTATTCGTTGAGGCCGTACACGGTTTTTTCCCCCGCGGCGGCGAGGCCGGGCAGGCAAAACAGGGCAAAGAATGTGGGAAAAGGCTTGAGTCTCATAAATCCTGGTGCGCAGCGTTCCGTGGTCGGTTCAGGTGCCTGGCAAGACTTGCGCAAGCGCCTGCGTGTGCCTGGCAGCTTTTTATGACAAGCCGTACAAATGGCCAGCAAATGCGGGCGGCATTCTAGCACGGTGGTTTTATGGCGCCAGCGCCTGCACCGGTCTATAACCCACGGAGATTACTGTGGGAGCGAGCTTGCTCGCGAAAGCGGTAGATCAGTCGACATTGATGTTGAATGTCAGTCCGTCTTCGCGAGCAAGCTCGCTCCCACAGGGTCAAGTGTTAAGGGAAGGTTGCCTGTGGTTATTAGACGATTGTCGACAATACCCATTTATCCTTTGACTGATTCGGCTGAATTAGCTAGTTTTTGCCGCATTGGATTTAAAGGTGTCGACAATCATGCTGGATCAACTCGATCCCCCGGTCATCAACGGTGACGATTCCGAAACGCTCTCGGAAAACGTCTTCCGGCGTATTCAGGCGGCCATCGTCAAAGGCGAGATCGCCCCGGGCAGCAAAATCTCCGAGCCGGAACTGGCGCGCACTTACGGCATCAGCCGTGGACCGTTGCGTGAGGCGATTCACCGACTCGAAGGCCAGCGCCTGTTGGTGCGCGTCCCGCACGTCGGCGCGCGCGTGGTCTCGCTCAATCATGCCGAGCTGATCGAACTCTACGAAATCCGCGAATCCCTCGAAGGCATGGCCTGCCGTCTGGCGGCCGAGCGCATGAGCGTCGAAGAAATCGACGAACTGCGCCGGGTGCTGGAAACCCACGAGCGCGACGCCGCGTTTCAGGCCGGCGTCGGCTACTACCAGCAGGAAGGCGATTTCGACTTTCACTACCGGATCATTCAGGGCAGCGGCAACCGCACGCTGACGCAGATGCTCTGCGGCGAGCTGTATCAACTGGTGCGCATGTACCGCATCCAGTTTTCCACCACGCCGAACCGCCCACGCCAGGCCTTTGCCGAACACCACCGGATTCTCGATGCCATCGCCGACCGTGACGGCGAGCTCGCGGAATTGTTGATGCGCCGCCACATCGGCGCCTCGAAACGCAACATCGCCCGTCATTACCAGGACGGCGCCCACAATAAGACAGCCACTGAACGAGGTGAGTCATGAGTTCCAAGCACAGCACTCCAGGCCAGCGTTTCCGCGATGCGGTCGCCAGCGAGCATCCATTGCAAGTGGTCGGCGCGATCAACGCCAACCACGCGCTGCTGGCCAAGCGCGCCGGTTTCAAGGCGATCTACCTGTCCGGTGGCGGGGTGGCCGCAGGCTCGCTCGGCGTGCCGGATCTGGGCATCACCGGTCTGGATGACGTGCTCACCGACGTGCGCCGCATCACCGACGTTTGCGATCTGCCGCTGCTGGTCGATGTCGACACCGGTTTCGGCTCTTCGGCGTTCAACGTCGCGCGCACGGTGAAGTCGATGATCAAGTTCGGCGCGGCGGCGATTCATATCGAAGATCAGGTTGGCGCCAAGCGCTGTGGCCACCGTCCTAATAAAGAGATCGTCAGCCAGCAGGAAATGGTCGACCGCATCAAAGCCGCCGTCGATGCGCGCACCGATGACAGCTTTGTGATCATGGCGCGTACCGATGCGCTGGCGGTGGAAGGTCTGGAATCGGCACTGGATCGCGCCGCCGCGTGCATCGAGGCTGGCGCCGACATGATTTTCCCGGAAGCCATCACCGAGCTGGAGATGTACAAGCTGTTCGCCAACCGTGTGAAAGCGCCGATTCTGGCCAACATCACCGAGTTCGGCTCGACGCCGCTGTACACCACCGAGCAACTGGCCGGCGCCGATGTGTCGCTGGTGCTGTATCCGCTGTCGGCGTTCCGCGCGATGAACAAGGCTGCGGAAAACGTCTACACCGCGATCCGCCGCGACGGCACGCAACAGAATGTCATCGACACCATGCAGACTCGCATGGAGCTTTACGATCGCATCGATTACCACACGTTCGAGCAGAAGCTCGATGCGTTGTTTGCTGCGAAGAAATAAAGATCAAAAGATCGCAGCCTGCGGCAGCTCCTACAGTGCAACGAGGCTGCGATCTTTTCGCCACACTCCCTAACAAATTCAAGATTGGAGATAGAAATGGCCGAAGCAAAAGTACTCAGTGGCGCCGGGCTCCGTGGCCAGGTTGCCGGGCAAACCGCACTGTCCACCGTGGGCCAGGCCGGTGCCGGGCTGACCTATCGCGGTTACGACGTGCGCGAACTGGCAGCCGATGCGCAATTTGAAGAAGTCGCCTACCTGCTGCTCTACGGCGAGCTGCCGACCCAGGCGCAACTCGACGAATACCAAGGCAAGCTGAGCAAGCTGCGCGACCTGCCGCAAGCGCTGAAGGAAGTGCTCGAACGCATCCCCGCCGACGCCCACCCGATGGACGTGATGCGCACCGGTTGCTCGTTCCTCGGCAATATCGAGCCGGAGAAAGATTTCTCCGAGCAGCGCGACAAGACCGACCGTTTGCTCGCCGCATTCCCGGCGATCATGTGCTACTGGTATCGCTTCAGCCACGACGGCAAGCGCATCAACTGCGTGAGCAGCGAGCCAACCATCGGCGGCCACTTCCTGCACCTGCTGCACGACAAGAAGCCAAGCGAACTGCACGTCAAAGTGATGAACGTGTCGCTGATCCTTTACGCCGAACACGAATTCAACGCCTCGACCTTCACCGCCCGCGTTTGCGCCTCGACGCTGTCCGATCTGTATTCCTGCGTCACCGCAGCCATCGGTTCGCTGCGCGGTCCGTTGCATGGCGGCGCCAACGAAGCGGCGATGGAAATGATCGAACGCTTCTCGTCGCCTGAAGACGCGATCAAAGGCACCCTCGGCATGCTCGAGCGCAAGGACAAGATCATGGGCTTCGGCCACGCGATCTATAAGGACAGCGACCCGCGCAACGAAGTGATCAAAGGCTGGGCGAAACAGCTGGCAGATGAAGTCGGTGACAAGGTGTTGTTCCCGGTTTCCGAAGCGATCGACAAGACCATGTGGGAACAGAAAAAACTCTTCCCGAACGCCGATTTCTACCATGCCTCGGCGTACCACTTCATGGGCATTCCGACCAAGCTGTTCACGCCGATCTTCGTCTGCTCGCGCCTGACCGGCTGGGCCGCGCACGTGTTCGAACAGCGCGCCAACAACCGCATCATCCGCCCAAGCGCCGAGTACATCGGCGTCGAACAGCGCAAGTTCGTGCCAATCGAACGTCGCTGAATGGTGAGTGCCAACTCCTGATCGCAATCCCTGTAGGAGCTGTCGAAGGCTGCGATCTGTTGATCTTGATCTTGAAAACAAAGATCAAAAGATCGCAGCCTTCGGCAGCTCCTACAGGGGGGATCGGCGAGAAGGCATCACCCTTTGAAATTACCGTGACCCGAGTCCTGACCCGATGAACACAGAATTCCGCAAAACCCTGCCCGGCAGCCCTCTGGATTATTTCGACGCCCGCGCGGCGGTCGAAGCGATTCAGCCCGGCAGTTACGACACCCTGCCGTACACCTCCCGCGTGCTGGCGGAAAACCTGGTGCGTCGCTGCGACCCGGCCACGCTCACCGATTCCCTCAAGCAACTGATCGAACGCAAACGCGACCTCGATTTCCCGTGGTTTCCAGCGCGTGTGGTCTGCCACGACATTCTCGGCCAGACCGCGCTGGTCGACCTCGCTGGTCTGCGCGACGCGATCGCGTTGCAGGGTGGCGACCCGGCGCAAGTCAACCCGGTAGTGCCGACGCAACTGATCGTTGACCACTCGCTGGCCGTCGAGGCCGGTGGTTTCGATGCCCAGGCGTTCGAGAAAAACCGCGCCATCGAAGACCGGCGCAACGAAGACCGCTTCCACTTCATCAACTGGACGAAAAAGGCCTTCAAGAACGTCGACGTCATCCCGCCGGGCAACGGCATCATGCACCAGATCAACCTGGAGAAAATGTCTCCGGTGATCCAGGTGCGTGAAGGCGTGGCGTTCCCCGACACTTGCGTTGGCACCGACAGCCACACGCCGCACGTCGATGCCTTGGGCGTGATCGCCATCGGTGTCGGCGGCCTCGAAGCCGAGAGCGTGATGCTCGGCCGCGCCTCGTGGATGCGTCTGCCGGAAAGCGTCGGTGTTGAACTGACCGGCAAGCTGCAACCGGGCATCACCGCCACCGACATGGTGCTGGCGCTGACCGAATACCTGCGCAAACAAAAGGTCGTTGGCGCATGGCTGGAGTTCTTCGGCGAAGGCGCCGCTGCGCTGACCCTCGGCGACCGCGCGACCATCTCCAACATGGCCCCGGAATACGGCGCCACGGCAGCGATGTTCTACATCGATCAGCAGACCATCGATTACCTGAAACTCACCGGTCGTGAAGACCAGCAAGTGCAGTTGGTCGAGCAATACGCCAAGCTGACCGGCCTTTGGGCAGACAGCCTGAAAGGCGCGCAATACGAGCGCGGTCTGACTTTCGATCTGTCTTCGGTGGTGCGCAACATGGCCGGCCCGAGCAACCCGCACGCCCGCGTCGCGACCTCGGATCTGGCGGCCAAAGGCATCTCCGGTCAGTGGGAAGAAGTCCCCGGGCAAATGCCTGACGGCGCGGTGATCATCGCCGCCATCACCAGTTGCACCAACACCAGCAACCCGCGCAACGTCATCGCCGCTGGCCTGATCGCGCGCAACGCCAACAAGCTCGGCCTGACCCGCAAACCGTGGGTGAAATCCTCGCTGGCGCCGGGTTCGAAAACCGTCGCGCTGTACCTCGACGAAGCGGGGCTGACCACTGAACTGGAGCAGCTCGGTTTCGGCGTCGTCGCCTTCGCCTGCACCACGTGCAATGGCATGTCCGGCGCGCTCGATCCAGTGATCCAGCAAGAGATCATCGACCGCGATCTGTATGCGACTGCGGTGCTCTCGGGCAACCGCAACTTCGACGGCCGCATTCACCCGTACGCCAAGCAAGCGTTCCTCGCTTCGCCGCCACTGGTGGTCGCTTACGCCATCGCCGGCACCATCCGTTTCGACATCGAAAAAGATGTGTTGGGCGTGGTCGACGGCAAGGAAATTCGCCTGAAAGACATCTGGCCAAGCGACGAAGAAATCGACGCCGTGGTGAAGTCTTCGGTCAAGCCTGAGCAGTTCCGTCAGGTCTACATTCCGATGTTCGCCGTCCACGAAGACACCGGCCCGAAAGTCACGCCGCTGTACGACTGGCGCGAGATGAGTACCTACATTCGCCGTCCGCCGTACTGGGAAGGCGCGTTGGCCGGCGCGCGTCCGCTGAAGGGCATGCGCCCGCTGGCGGTGCTGCCCGACAACATCACCACCGATCACCTGTCGCCTTCGAACGCGATCATGCTCGACAGCGCCGCTGGCGAATACCTGGCGAAAATGGGCCTGCCGGAAGAGGACTTCAACTCGTACGCAACGCACCGTGGCGACCACTTGACCGCACAGCGCGCGACCTTCGCCAACCCGAAACTGTTCAACGAAATGGTCGTGGAAAACGGCAAGGTCAAACAGGGTTCGCTGGCGCGGGTCGAGCCGGAAGGCAAGGTCATGCGCATGTGGGAAGCCATCGAAACCTACATGGAACGCAAACAGCCGCTGATCATCATCGCCGGCGCCGATTACGGTCAGGGTTCGTCCCGCGACTGGGCGGCGAAAGGCGTGCGTCTGGCCGGTGTCGAAGCGATTGCCGCTGAAGGTTTCGAGCGCATTCACCGCACCAACCTGGTGGGCATGGGCGTGCTGCCGCTGGAGTTCAAAGCAGGCACCGACCGTCACACCTTGGCCATCGACGGCAGCGAAACCTACGACGTGATCGGCGAGCGCAAACCGCGCGCGGACCTGACGCTGGTGATCCATCGCAAGAACGGCGAGCGCGTTGATGTGCCGGTGACTTGCCGTCTGGATACCGCTGAAGAAGTGTCGATCTACGAGGCCGGCGGCGTGTTGCAACGTTTCGCTCAGGACTTCCTTGAAGAGTCGGCGGTTGCCGTTTAAATCTACTGATGCAGGCGTGAGATCTCGGTCTCACGCCTGTGGATAAGGAGCACCATGGCTCACGCACCTACTTTCGCACCGCAGATCAAAATCCCCGCCACCTACATGCGAGGCGGCACCAGCAAAGGCGTGTTTTTCAGCCTCAAGGATTTGCCCGAAGCAGCGCAGATTCCCGGGCCGGTTCGCGACGCTTTATTGCTGCGCGTGATCGGCAGCCCCGACCCGTACGACAAGCAAATCGACGGCATGGGCGGCGCCACTTCAAGCACCAGCAAAACCGTGATCCTGTCGAAAAGCCTCAAGGCTGATCACGACGTCGATTACCTGTTCGGTCAGGTCTCCATCGACAAGCCATTCGTCGACTGGAGCGGCAACTGCGGCAACCTCTCGGCAGCGGTCGGCTCGTTCGCCATCAGCAATGGCTTGGTCGAGGCCAGCCGCATTCCGCACAACGGTGTTGCGGTGGTGCGCGTGTGGCAGGCCAACATCGGCAAAACCATTATTGCCCACGTGCCGATCACCAACGGCGAAGTGCAGGAAACCGGTGATTTCGAGCTCGACGGCGTGACTTTCCCGGCCGCCGAAGTGCAAGTCGAATTCATGGATCCGGCGGCGGAAGAAGAGGGCGGCGGTGGCTCGATGTTCCCCACCGGTAACTTGGTCGATGAGCTGGAAGTGCCGGGGGTTGGCACGTTCAAGGCGACCATGATCAACGCCGGCATCCCGACGATTTTCGTCAACGCCGAAGACATCGGTTACACCGGCACCGAGTTGCAAGGCGCGATCAACAGCGATCCGAAAGCGCTGCAAATGTTCGAGACGATTCGTGCGTATGGCGCGCTGCGCATGGGCCTGATTGCCAATCTGGATGAAGCGGCGAAACGGCAACACACGCCGAAAGTCGCGTTTGTTGCCAAGCCTGCGGATTATGTGGCTTCCAGTGGTAAGGCGATTGGCGCTGGTGATGTCGATTTGCTGGTGCGCGCGTTGTCGATGGGCAAGTTGCACCACGCGATGATGGGCACGGCGGCGGTGGCGATTGGTACGGCGGCGGCTATTTCCGGCACCTTGGTGAACCTCGCGGCGGGTGGCGTTGAACGCAATGCCGTGCGCTTCGGGCATCCGTCCGGGACGTTGCGGGTTGGTGCTGAAGCCAGTCTGGAAAACGGCGAGTGGATCGTCAAAAAAGCCATCATGAGCCGCAGTGCTCGGGTGCTGATGGAAGGCTACGTGCGCGTCCCCGGAGATTCTTTCTGACTAGCGAACCTTTTCCCTCACCCCAGCCCTCTCCCGGAGGGAGAGGGGGCCGACCGAGGTGTCTGGAGATGTACATCGACCTGAAAGATCGAGTCGATTATGGATTCAGGGGCCGACCGAAGTGTTTGAGATTGTGAATTGACCAGATCGATTATGGATTCAATGTAGATCGTTCACGTCGGTGCACCTCTACAACATCCCCCAATCAGTCCCCTCTCCCTCGGGAGAGGGCTAGGGTGAGGGGCCACCCACAGAAGAAACGCAAATCAAGCAGGCATCCCAGACCTGCAATCAACCAACCCAGCCAAGCCCTGAGGAAGACCGCACCACTCATCATTCCCGCACAGGAGAACCGCAATGAGCGCCAACGTCGACCTGAACAACCGCCCCGACTACGACCGTGTCCTGCAGGACATCGCCGACTACGTCCTCACCTTCAAAGCCGAATCCACCGAAGCCCTCGACACCGCCCGCAACTGCCTGATGGACACGTTAGGCTGCGGCCTGCTCGCACTGCGTTTCCCTGAATGCACCAAACACCTCGGCCCGATCGTCGAAGGCACCGTTGTGCCGTTTGGCGCGCGCGTCCCCGGCACTTCCTATCGTCTCGACCCGGTCAAAGCCGCGTGGGACATCGGTTGCATCGTTCGCTGGCTCGACTACAACGACACCTGGCTCGCCGCCGAGTGGGGCCATCCATCCGACAACCTCGGTGCGATTCTCGCGGTGGCCGATCATCTCTCGCAAAAACGCGTGGCCAACGCTGAAGCGCCACTGACGATCCGCGATGTGCTCGAAGCGATGATCATGGCCCACGAGATTCAAGGCGTGATCGCCCTGGAAAACTCCTTCAACCGCGTAGGACTTGATCACGTCATTCTGGTGAAAGTCGCCTCCACCGCCGTCACCGCCAAACTGATGGGCGCCAATCGCGAACAACTGTTGTCGGCGTTGTCCCATGCATTCGCCGACGGCCAAGCGCTGCGCACTTATCGTCATGCCCCCAACGCCGGCTCGCGAAAATCCTGGGCGGCGGGGGATGCGTCGAGTCGTGGCGTGCGCCTGGCCGACATCGCCATGCGCGGCGAGATGGGCATTCCCGGGGTGCTGACGGCAAAACAGTGGGGCTTTTATGACGTGCTGTTCAGCCACGGCAACAACGATCTGGCGCTGAAACCGGAAGACAAACGCGCTTTCAGTTTCTCGCGCGCGTTCGGCAGTTACGTGATGGAAAACGTCCTGTTCAAAATCAGCTTCCCCGCCGAATTCCATGCGCAAACGGCCTGCGAAGCGGCGGTGACCTTGCACCCGCAAGTGCGCAATCGTCTGCACGAAATCGACCGCATCGTCATCACCACTCACGAATCGGCGATCCGCATCATTTCCAAAGTCGGGCCGCTGGCCAATGCCGCTGACCGTGACCACTGCATCCAGTACATGACCGCCGTGCCGCTGGCCTTCGGCAATCTGGTCGCCGAGCAATACGAAGACGATTTCCACAAGGCGCACCCGATCATCGATGTGCTGCGCGAGAAAATAGTCATCGTCGAGGAGCCGCGTTTCACCCGCGAATACCTGGAGCCTGACAAGCGCTCGATTGCCAACGCCGTGCAGGTATTTTTCAAGGATGGCAGCAGCAGCGAAAACGTCGTCGTGGAATACCCGATCGGCCATCGTCGCCGCCGCGCCGAGGGCATTCCGTTGCTCGAAGACAAATTCAAAGCCAATCTGGCCACGCGTTTTACCGGCCAGCGCAGCGGCGAGATCTTCGCACTGTGCAAGGATCAAACCCGACTCGAGTCCACCCCGGTAAATCGCTTCGTCGACCTGTTCGTGATCTGACGATCGACGCCGCCCTGGCTGGATGAAACCGATCCATGTAGGAGCTGCCGCAGGCTGCGATCTTTTGATGTTGATCGTAAAAAAAAGATCAAAAGATCGCAGCCTGCGGCAGCTCCTACACGGACGATTTTCGCCATTTTTCGATGGGCAATTTGGTGATGGCAAAACCGCTCAACAAAATCGCCGAATAGATCATCAGCTCCCGGGACAGGGTTTGCCCCTCGTACCAGGCGCCGATGATCACGGCGAACACCGGGAAAATGATAAACACGAACGACAGGATGATCGGGCTCAGGCGTTTCAGCAGCAGAAAATAAACGATAAACCCGCCCACCGAGGCCACCAGCCCGAGGTAGAACAGCGCGCCCCATGAGCGTGCCGTGATGTTCTCGAACACCGGTGTTTCGACGCTCAATCCGACAATAAATAACATCGCCCCGGCAATGCCGATCGGCAGCGTGTTGTAGGTGATCACGCTGATCGCGCTGCCGTGTTTTTTCGTCACCACGTAGCACAGTGCATGCATCACGGCGGCGCAGAGAATCGCCAGCACTCCCAGCCATTCGGCCTGATCCAGATGCAGACCTTGGCTGCGAATAATCATGAAAAGACTGCCAAAACCGATGGCAATGCCGAGCATCTGCGACGGATAGATTTTCTCGCGCAGAAACAGCGCGGAAAACAGCAGGATAAATACTGGCATGCAGCTGAACAGCAACGCTGTCAGGCCCGATGAGACATGCATTTCGCCGTAGTTGAGCAAATAGTAGGGCAGGCTGAAATACGACAGCGTGACGAACACAAAAAACCAGCGGCTCTGCCGAGGGAACAGCAACGGTTCTTTGCGCAGCAACGCGAAACTCAAAAACAGTGGAAATGCGATGAGAAAGCGCAGCCCGGCCGCGGTCAGTGGCGGCACACTTTCTACAGCAATCTTGATCCCCAGCCACGTCGTGCCCCAACTCAGGCAGACGATCAGAAACAACGTGCTGGTGATCAATCCGGCAAGCCAGGGTTTGCTGATGCTGATCGGTGTGCTGACGGCGGTCGACATGCGGTGTGCTCCGAGCGGCGGAATTGACCTGGTCACAGAAAAGGTCTATCCCTGATTGAACCTGTTTTCAGCACGCTATTCGGGGCGCGAATGACTGTCAAAGTAAGTATTGCCATGGTGTCAATCCTCCGTGATGGCCTCACTCACGGGGTTGGCGTGAAGTACCAGCGCCTCGCCGATGCAGTGGAAAAAGCTATCGCTGAAGGCGTGATCGACGCTGGCTGCAAATTACCGCCGCACCGATTGTTGGCTGATAGCCTCGGCGTCACCATCGGTACGATCAGCCGCGCCTACGGTGAGCTGGAGCGTGTGGGATTGGTCGTCGCCCGCGTAGGCGATGGCACTTACGTGCGTCAGAGAGGGATGGAACGGCCGCAGGACAAAGGCTTTCGCAATGTCAGCGATGAGCCGCCCGCCTGTTTCGACATGAGCCGCAATCAGCCGATTCCGGGGCAGGAAGCGGCGTTTATGAGCCAGAGTCTGCAAGCATTGGCCAATGATCCGCGAGTGTTGCAGCAATTGACTGGATACAGCGCGGAAGGCGGCATGGCGCGGCATCGGCAGGCCGGGGCGGTGTGGTTGCAGCACGGCGCGTTTGTGCCGCACGCCGATCAGGTGTTGTGCGTCAACGGCGGCCAGCACGGTTTGTTGTGTGCGTTGATGGGGTTGCTCAAGGCCGGCGACACCGTGGTGACCGAGCATTTGTCCTACCCCGGATTGCTCAGTGTCGCTCGCCAGCTCGGGATAAAGCTGATCGGCGCGGCGATGGATGACGAAGGGCTTTTACCGTCAGCGCTGGAGGAAATCTGCCGTCAGCATCGCGTTTCGGCGCTGTATTGCACGCCGACCATCCAGAATCCTACGGCGGCGGTGATGTCCGTCCCACGACGCGAGGCGATTGCCGAGGTCTGCCGTCAGCACAATCTGCTGATCCTCGAAGACGAAGCCCACGCCGTGCTGGATCGCCAACGTCCTTTACCGCTGAGTTATTTCGCGCCGGAGCGTTCGGTGTTGATCGGCAGTTTGAGCAAGGCTGTTTCGGCGGGATTGCGCGTGGGTTATCTGCATGCGCCGCAAGCGTTGATCGGCCGTTTGAGTTCAGCCATTCGCGGTACATGCTGGATGGCCAATCCGCTGGCGATGGAGGTGGCGAGTCTGTGGATCGAAAACGGCTTGGCCGAGCGCTTGCTGGATGAGCAGATTGACGAGATTGGCCGGCGTAAGGCGTTGGTGGTCGGGGCGCTGGAGGGCTTGAATTACAAGACGCACAGCCACAGTCCGCATTTTTGGGTCGAGGTGCCGGAAGGCTGGCGGGCGTCGCAGATTGCGGCGGAGTTGAAGGAGAATAATTATCTGGTGGCGACCGCAGAGGCGTTTGCGGTCGGGCATGCGGCGGTGCCGCAGTGTATTCGGGTGAGTGTGTGTAATTCGGTGGGGGATGATCGGTTGTTGCTCAGTGGGTTTGAGGCTCTTGCCCAATCTCTCACACAATACATCCCACTGTAGGAGCTGCCGCAGGCTGCGATCTTTTGACGTTGATGTTTAAAAACAAGATCAAAAGATCGCAGCCTGCGGCAGCTCCTACAGGGGAATGCATTTCAGGTGTTCCAGATTCGGGGTGGCTGGGCTTCGCGGCCCAGCAGCACCGGGCGTAGCAAGCGCCATAAATCGATCAGCCACGCACGGGCGAGCAATGCTTCGTTAGCCAGACACCGGGCAACCAACAGCCCCGGCAATTGCGTCAAATCCCCGCGCACGTCATGCCCCAGCGAACGACAACGCTCCAGCAACTCAGCATCAATCTCACCGGTGACCAACAACGTCGCAAACACCGGATGACCATCCAGCCCGATCGGCGAATCAAGCAAACCGTCGTCACCGACAATGCGCTGGCGTTCATGCCAGAGCAATCGGCCGTCGCGGCGAATATCCAGATGCGCCTGAAAATGCCCGCGATCAAAACGCTCGCCACTGGCCGGGCGACCCAACGCCACCACGTCCCAATAAAACAACCGCGCATCACCTTCAAGATCAATCGACGTGCTCAGCTCAGCCTGAGCGGCGCTGTAGACGATGGTTTCCTGCGGCAGCCATTCCAGCGTCGCGCCGGCTGCCACTTTAAAGTCGAGTCTCTGATAAGCCGGGCCACCGGCGCGATACCACTTGGCCGCGCCGGGGCTGGTGATCTGCGCCCAGGCCTGTTGCTCGACGCGCACGCTGATGTCGAGGCGATCACCTCCGGCAATCCCGCCCGGCGGGTGGACGATGATGTGCTGGCAGACCTCGGGGCCTTCGGCGTACAGGTGCTTTTGCACGCGCAGCGGGCCGAGGTGCCGGCGCTGAACCGGACGTGTGCAATCGCCGAAACGCGCGTAAGCGAGTTCCAGCTCGGCGTGCCAGCTCGGGGTAAACAGGGCAGGTGAAACAGTCGAATTCATGGTTTGTAATTATCGTTAGGAAGCTACAGATTAGATCGTTGCCTTAGATCGTGACCAGCCCGCGCACGCCTTCGGCCTCCATATTTTCACCGCGACCCTGCTGCACGATCTCGCCCCGGGACATCACCAGGTATTGATCGGCCAGCTCCGCCGCGAAGTCGTAGAACTGCTCGACCAGCAAAATCGCCATGTCGCCGCGCGCCGCGAGTTTTTTGATCACCGCGCCGATCTCCTTGATCACCGAGGGTTGAATGCCTTCGGTGGGCTCATCGAGTATCAATAAACGCGGACGGCTGGCCAATGCGCGACCAATCGCCAATTGCTGTTGCTGACCGCCGGAGAGGTCACCGCCGCGACGCTGCTTCATTTGTAGCAGCACCGGGAACAATTCATAAATGAAACTTGGCACTTCTTTGGCTTCACTGCCGGGAAACCGCGACAGGCCCATCAACAGATTTTCCTCAACGGTCAGGCGGCCGAAGATTTCCCGACCTTGCGGCACGTAAGCGATTCCGGCGTGAACCCGTTGATGCGGCTTGAACGTGGTGATCGGTTTGCCTTCCCAATTCACTGCGCCTTCTTTGGCGGGCAGCAGGCCCATCAGGCATTTGAGCAGGGTGGTTTTGCCGACGCCGTTGCGCCCGAGCAGGCAGGTGACTTCGCCGACTTTCACGTCGAACGAGAGACCGCGCAGGATGTGGCTACCGCCGTAGTACTGGTGCAGCTTGTCGACTTGCAGCATTTCCAGATCTCCTCAAATCCCCCTGTGGGAGCGGGCTTGCTCGCGAATGCGGTGGATCAGTCCCATCAACTTTGAATGACACACCGCATTCGCGAGCAAGCCCGCTCCCACATTGGAAAGGTGTTTGCAGTTTCAGCGGCCGAGGTAAACCTCGATCACGCGCTCGTTTTCCTGCACTTGCTCAAGCGAGCCTTCCGCCAGCACGCTGCCCTGGTGCAACACGGTCACATGGTCAGCAATCGAGCCGACGAAGCCCATGTCATGCTCCACCACCATCAGCGAATGCTTGCCCGCCAGGCTCTTGAACAACTCAGCGGTGAACTCGGTTTCCGCATCGGTCATCCCCGCCACCGGCTCATCGAGCAGGAGCAATTGCGGATCCTGCATCAGCAACATGCCGATCTCGAGAAACTGCTTCTGCCCGTGGGACAACAACCCTGCCGGGCGATTGACCGAGGTGGTCAGGCGAATCGTCTCCAGCACTTCGCTGATGCGATCCTTCTGCTCACCACTTAACCGCGCACGCAAACTGGCCCAGACCGACTTGTCGGTTTTCTGCGCCAGTTCAAGGTTTTCAAACACGCTCAAAGCCTCGAACACTGTCGGCTTCTGAAACTTGCGACCGATGCCGGCCTGAGCGATTTGCACTTCGCTCATTTGTGTCAGATCCAGCGTTTCGCCGAACCACGCCTTGCCGTGACTCGGGCGAGTCTTGCCGGTGATCACGTCCATCAGCGTGGTCTTGCCCGCACCGTTGGGGCCGATGATGCAGCGCAACTCGCCGACGCCGATGTACAGATTCAGATTGTTCAGTGCGCGAAAGCCATCGAAGCTGACGCTGATGTCTTCCAGGGTGAGGATCGTGCCGTGACGCGTGTCGAGGCCCGGGCCGACGCGTTGGCCGAGGCCGATCGAGTCGCGGCTGGTGCCGGCGTCCTTGTTCGGTTCGACGGGAAAAAAGGCTGGTTCCAACATGAATTCAGCGCTCGCTGTGACTCTCATTGTTCACCTCGTTTCTTCAGCAGGCCGATCACGCCTTTGGGCAGGTATAGCGTCACGACGATGAACAGCGCGCCGAGGAAGAACAGCCAGTATTCCGGGAACGCCACGGTGAACCAGCTCTTCATGCCGTTGACCACCCCGGCACCGAGCAACGGCCCGATTAGCGTGCCGCGACCGCCAAGAGCCACCCAGACCGCCGCTTCAATCGAGTTGGTCGGCGACATTTCGCTCGGGTTGATGATCCCGACTTGCGGCACATACAACGCGCCGGCCAGACCACACAACACCGCACTCAACACCCACACGAACAACTTGAAACCGCGCGGGTCGTAGCCACAGAACATCAAGCGGTTTTCCGCATCGCGCAACGCGGTCAGCACGCGACCGAACTTGCTCTGCGCCAGGCGCCAGCCGATAAACAGGCTCGCCACCAGCAGCAACACCGTGGCCAGAAACAGCACCGCGCGGGTGCCCGGTTCAGTGATGCCGAAACCGAGAATCGTGCGGAAATTGGTGAACCCATTGTTGCCACCAAACCCGGTCTCGTTGCGGAAAAACAGGAGCATGCCGGCGAAGGTCAGGGCCTGGGTCATGATCGAGAAATACACGCCTTTGATCCGCGAACGGAAGGCGAAGAAACCGAACACCAGCGCCAGCAAACCCGGCGCCAACACCACCAGACACATCGCCCAGAAGAAGCTGCTGGTGCCGGTCCAGTACCACGGCAATTCGCTCCACGACAGGAAGGTCATGAACGCCGGCAGACCATCGCCGGCAGCCTGACGCATCAGGTACATGCCCATCGCATAACCGCCAAGGGCGAAGAACAGACCGTGGCCCAGCGAGAGCAAACCGGCGTAACCCCAGACCAGATCCAGCGCCAGTGCGACGATGGCGTAACAGAGGATTTTGCCGACCAGCGTCAGCGTATACGCCGAGATGTGCAGCGCATTGTCGGGCGACAACAACGACAGCAGCGGCAGGGCGATCAGCAGGGCGAGGATTACCGCACCGATGGCAATGGTGACTTTCGGCCCGGCCTTTTGCGTGGCCGTGACTAACAGAGGCTGGTTCATCAGTCGATCACCCGTCCTTTCAGTGCGAAGAGGCCTTGCGGACGTTTCTGGATAAACAGAATGATCAGCGCGAGGATCAGGATCTTGCCGAGCACCGCACCGATCTGCGGTTCGAGAATCTTGTTGGCGATGCCCAGGCCGAATGCTGCGAGCACGCTGCCGGCCAACTGGCCGACGCCGCCGAGCACCACCACCAGGAACGAGTCGATGATGTAGCTCTGACCGAGGTCGGGGCCGACGTTGCCGATCTGGCTCAGCGCCACGCCGCCGAGGCCGGCGATGCCCGAGCCGAGGCCGAAGGCGAGCATGTCGACGCGACCGGTCGGCACACCGCAGCAAGCCGCCATGTTGCGGTTCTGGGTAACGGCGCGGACGTTGAGGCCCAAGCGCGTTTTGTTCAGCAGCAACCAGGTCAGCACCACCACGAACAGCGCGAAAGCGATGATGACGATGCGGTTGTACGGCAGCACCAGATTCGGCAGCACTTGAATACCGCCGGACAGCCACGCCGGGTTGGCGACTTCAACGTTCTGCGCGCCGAACAACAGGCGCACCAGTTGAATCAGCATCAGGCTGATGCCCCACGTGGCGAGCAATGTTTCCAGTGGGCGGCCGTAGAGGTGACGAATCACCGTGCGCTCCAGTGCCATGCCGATTGCGGCGGTAACGAAGAACGCCACCGGCAATGCGATCAACGGATAAAACTCGATGGCTTGCGGTGCGTAGCGCTGGAACATCAACTGCACCACGTAGGTCGAGTAGGCGCCGAGCATCAGCATCTCGCCGTGGGCCATGTTGATCACGCCGAGCAGACCGAAGGTGATGGCCAGACCGAGCGCGGCCAACAACAGAATCGAACCGAGGGACATGCCGCTGAAGGCCTGACCGAGGATCTCGCCGATCAGCAGTTTGCGTTTGACTTGAGCAAGGCTGGTTTCGGCGGCGGTGCGCACCGTGGCATCGGCTTCGACGCCGGGTTCGAGCAAACCTTCGAGGCGCGTACGGGCCAGTGGATCGCCGGTTTCGCCGAGCAATCTCACTGCGGCGAGTCGCACGGCGGGGTCAGTGTCGACCAGTTGCAGATTGGCCAGCGCCAGGCTCAGGGCGGCGTGGACGTTGTCATCTTTTTCGCCAGCGAGTTGCTGGTCGAGGAATTTCAGCTGCGCGGGTTTCGCGCTTTTCTGCAATTGCTGCGCGGCAGTCAGACGGATTTTGGCGTCGGCGGCGAGCAATTGGTGGCTGGCCATGGCGGTGTCGATCAGACCCCGCAGGCGATTGTTCAGGCGCAGGGTTTTCGGCTGGCCATCGATGGTCAACTCGCCTTGTTGCAGGGCGCTGATCAATTCGATACGCGCCGGGTCGGGCTGCGCGGCCCAGGTTTCCAGCAGTTTGGCCTGTTGCACGGGATTGGCCGCGACGAAGTCTTCGGCATCGCCGGCGTGGGCCAGCATTGGCAGCAACAGTGCGATGGCGAGAAGCAAGCGGTGTATGGCAGTGCGCATATGCGTGGCCTTGCGTAGTGATCGTTCCCACGCTCCGCGTGGGAATGCAGCCCGGGACGCTCCGCGTCCCCAAAGCGGACGCAGAGCGTCCGTTGAGGCATTCCCACGCAGAGCGTGGGAACGATCAGGTTGAGCGGGATAACTCAGTTGCTCTTCACCGCATAATCCGGCTTCTTGTCGTTGCCCTGAATGAACGGGCTCCACGGTTGCGCACGGATCGGCCCTTCGGTCTGCCACACGACGTTGAACTGACCATCGGCCTGAATCTCGCCGATCATCACCGGTTTGTGCAGGTGGTGGTTGGTCTTGTCCATGGTCAGCGTGTAGCCCGATGGCGCCGCAAAGGTCTGCCCGGCCAGCGCCTCACGCACCTTGTCGACGTCAGTGGATTTGGCTTTTTCAACCGCCTGAGCCCACATGTGGATACCGACGTAAGTGGCTTCCATCGGGTCGTTGGTCACGGCTTTGTCCGCGCCTGGCAGGTTGTGTTTCTTCGCGTAGGCTTTCCAGTCAGCGACGAATTTCTTGTTCGCCGGGTTCTCGACGGATTCGAAGTAGTTCCACGCCGCGAGGTTGCCCACCAGTGGTTTGGTGTCGATGCCGCGCAGTTCTTCTTCGCCGACCGAGAACGCCACGACTGGTACGTCGGTGGCTTTCAAACCCTGGTTGGCCAGTTCTTTATAGAACGGCACGTTGGAGTCGCCGTTGACGGTCGAGATGACCGCAGTCTTGCCACCGGCGGAGAATTTTTTGATGTTGGCGACGATGGTTTGATAGTCGCTGTGACCGAACGGCGTGTAGACCTCTTCGATGTCCTTGTCGGCCACACCTTTGGAATGCAGGAACGAACGCAGGATTTTGTTGGTGGTGCGCGGATAAACATAATCGGTGCCGAGGAGGAAGTAGCGCTTGGCGCTGCCGCCTTCTTCGCTCATCAAATATTCCACCGCCGGGATCGCTTGCTGGTTCGGCGCGGCGCCGGTGTAGAAGACGTTCGGCGACATCTCTTCGCCTTCGTATTGCACCGGGTAGAACAGCAGACCGTTGAGCTCTTCGAACACCGGCAGCACCGATTTACGTGACACGGAAGTCCAGCAGCCGAACACCACGGCGACCTTGTCCTGAGTCAGCAACTGCCGGCCTTTCTCGGCGAACAGCGGCCAGTTCGACGCAGGATCAACCACCACCGGCTCAAGCATCTTGCCGTTGACGCCGCCCTTGGCGTTGATCTCGTCGATGGTCATCAGCGCCATGTCTTTGAGCGACGTTTCGGAGATCGCCATGGTGCCGGACAACGAATGCAGAATCCCGACCTTGATGGTCTCGGCGGCCTGGACAGTCCAGGTCATGCCCATCGCGGCAATCGATGCCGTGAGTGTGAAAGCCTTGATCAAACTGCGACGCTTCATTGTGCGATCTCCATGAACATTTGAAGTTTTTTTGGTTGGCAGATGCGGACGACTGAAGGCTGTTTTGCAAGGGCTGTGCCCGGTCGGGTTCAGGCAGGAAAATGTCGTGTTAGAGCGCTTGTGCGGTTTTGCGCTGCACCACGAAGGGACGCGCAGGGCGCGTTGGTGCATGCGGTCGCGCCACTTTGGGGCGCGGAGGGACAGGTCGCTGAACAGCGGACGTGGGAGCAGAACTGCTCCCACGGTATGAAGGGGGTTCAGCTCTTGACGCAGTTTTCCATGCCGTGACCGCCGCCTTCGTATTCAGGGCCGTAGTAGTACTTGGTAAAGGACGCTTTGCCGTCAGACGACGTGCTCATTTTGGCGATACCCACGCCAAAATCTTTGAGTGCCGGGTCGGTATGCGCGAAGTAGATGGCCAGTGATGTTGCCTGGGCGGCCGCGAAACCGTTGTAAAGCGACTTGTCCGCCAGCGTCAGAGTGAAGGCGTATGCGCCGTATTCACCCGTGCTCTGCCCGGCATTCAGTTGCATATCGACAGTGCCCTTGAACTCGCCGATGTGGCTGTCCATGCCGGTGCATGCGTAGGTGCCGCTGTAGTCCGTGCCGGTAAACGGCGCTTGCGCCGCCCAGGCTGGCGCGGTGATAAATGCGATGGATGCGATTATTTTTTTGAGCATCGTGCTTACCCTATCTTCTGTGGACAGACGCCTTTCGACGGATACACGCCGAATATTGCGCATCTGATCGCCAACGGTTCAGCGATGGCGAGAGGCTAAGGAGCGGACGTCTGACAGACAACCTGAAAAGTTCGTAGGAAATTTCCGTTTTCGTGGTTTTGGCAGATGTAGTTGTCGACAGGAAATCTGGTTCCGGGCAGGGCTCTGGCGATCTAACGGATTCAGCGACGACGCATCAATCCGATGAAGAACAGACCACCGATAGCCGCGGTGGCGATGCCGATCGGCAAGTCTTCCGGCGCGATCAACGTGCGCGCTGCGACATCGACCCAGACCAGAAAGATGCTGCCAAGCAGCACGCACGCCGGCAGCAAACGCCGATGCTCGGCACCGACCAGGCGCCGCGCGATGTGCGGCACCATCAGCCCGACAAAACCGATCGAGCCACTGATCGATACCAGCACACCGGTCATCAACGAGGCGATGACGAACACCCGTAAACGCACCGCGCGCGCATTCAAACCGAGGGTCACGGCGGTCTGCTCGCCGGCCATCAATGCGTTCAACGGTCGCGCCATGCCCAGCAGCAACATCAACCCGAGCAGCACGCTGGCCGCTGGCACCGCGAGCAACTCCCAGCGCGCCAGCCCGAGGCCGCCGAGCATCCAGAACATCACCGCCGAACTGGCGCGGTGGTCGCCCATGAACAGCAGCAGATTGGCGATCGCCATCATCACGAACGACACCGCCACGCCACACAGCAGCAAGCGGTCACTGTCGAGCCGGCCATGGCGACTGGCAATCGCCAGCACCACCAGCATGCTCAACAACGCGCCGATGAACGCGGCGATCGGCAAGGTCAACAACCCGACAATTTCGCCGACGTGCAGCACCACGATCACCGCGCCCAGCGTGGCCCCGGAGGTGACGCCGAGCAGATGCGGATCGGCCAGCGGATTGCGCGTCACCGCTTGCAGCACCGCGCCGATCAGCGCCAGCCCGGCACCGACCAGCGCGCCGAGGAGCATGCGCGGCACGCGGATCAGCCAGACGATATGTTCCTGTCCGGCGCTCCAGTTCACCTCGCCAACACCGAAGGCCTTGTGCAGCAAAATCTGCCACACCACGTCCACCGGCACCCGCGCCGGGCCGAAGCCGAGCGAGACCACGCACGACACCAGCAACACGGCGCCGAGGGCGAGCAGCAGCAAGGCATAGCGACGGTTGATCATTCGCCGTGGAAACCTTTGGCCAGGGTTTCAACGGCCAACACGTTGTCGATGCCCGGCGTGGCTTGCACATACGGAATAACGATGAAGCGCTGGTTCTTGATCGCATCGACCGATTGCAGGGCTTGGTTATCGAGCAGGAACTGGATCTTCTGCTCCGCCGTGATTTCGCTGTAGTCGACGATCACGATCACCTGTGGATTGTGTTCAACCACGGTTTCCCAATTGACCCGCGTCCAGCTCGCGTCGACGTCATCGAGAATATTGCGCCCGCCCGCCGCATCGATCAGTGCTTGCGGCATGCCGAGGCGGCCAGAGGTCATCGCGCGGTCTTCGCCGCTGTCATAAAGGAACACGCGCGGCTTTTCTGCTGGCAGGTCTTTGCGCACGGCAGCAACTTGCGCCTGCATGTCGGCGATCAGGGCATTGGCGCGATCCTGCACGTCGAAGATTTTGCCGAGGTTGCGCAGGTCGTTGTAAGTGTCATCCAGCGTCGCCGCCGGGCGCTTCATCACGAAAGCGCAGGACTCGGTCAACTCGTAGACATTGATGCCCAGCGGTTGCAGGGTTTGCGGCGTCAGGTCGCCGCCGACGCGCATGCCGTAATCCCAACCGGCGAAGAAGAAATCGACGTTGGCGTTGAGCAGGGTTTCCACCGACGGGTACTTCGCCGCGAGCTCCGGCAGACCGTCGAGCAGCGATTGCATCTCGGGTGTCACCGACTTCCAGCCACTGACGCCGCTGTAGCCAGCCATCCGCGATTTGAGGCCGAGGGCGAGCATCATCTGGGTCATGTTGATGTCGTGGCTGACCGCGTGTTTTGGCGCTTCCTTGAAAGTCACGTCGCGGTTGCAGCTGTGCACGGTCAGCGGGTATTTCGTCGATTCGGCCAAGGCTTCGGCACTGCACAACAGAAGGGCGACGCAAAGCAGGGAACGCAGGGTCATGGTCGGGTTATCCAGGTGATTCGCGGGTAGCCGTGGAGGGGATGCGCGTCGATCAACGCCTCGACGCCAAACACCTCGCGCAGTAATTGTTCAGTGAGGACTTCTTGCGGCGTGCCGCTGGCGACGATGCGGCCGTGATTGATCACGTACAAACGGTCGCAGAACGCGGCGGCCAGATTCAGGTCGTGGATGCTGGCGAGGGTGCCGATCTTCAGGCGTTTGACCAGTTGCAGCAATTCGAGCTGATAGCGCGGGTCGAGGTGATTGGTCGGCTCGTCGAGGATCAGCAGTTGCGGTTGTTGAGTCAGGGCGCGGGCGAGAATCACCCGCTGCTTTTCGCCGCCGGAGAGGGTGGCGAAGGCGTGGTCTTCGAAGCCTTCGAGGCCGACGGATTTCAACGCTTGGGTTGCCAGATCACGGTCTTCCCGGGTGTCGCCTTCGAACAGACGTTTGTGCGGCGAGCGGCCCATGGCGACGACTTCTTCGACGGTCAGGCCGAAGGCATCGGGGAATTCCTGCAAGACTACGGCGATGCGTTGCGCGCACCAGCGTGAGGATTGTTTCCAGACGTTGTGGTGATCGAGTTTTACCTCACCGCTTTCCGGCGGGCTGAAGCGATAGGCGCAGCGCAGCAGGCTGGTTTTGCCGCTGCCGTTGGGGCCGATCAACCCGACGAACTCACCGGCGGCCACCTGCAACGAGGCGTCACGCAGCTGGAACTGGTGATGACAGTGGCCGTGGCCCAGCGGTGTCCAGGCGAGGTCGGTGAGGGTGAGTGAGGTCATGCTTCTGCTCTGGGATGTTTGGTGATGCTGATGAAGCTTTCGCGGGCGAGCCTTGCTCCTACAGGTAGCGTTAATCTGTAGGAGCAAGGCTTGCCCGCGAAGGCGTTACTAAATCAAAAGGTGTAATCAGCGCTGACAAAAAACGAGCGCGGTTCGCCAAGGATCCACTGCTGCCCCTCATTGTATTGGCTTTGCGCATACCGGCGGTCAAACAGGTTGTTCACCTGCAAGCCCAGCGTCGTGTTGCGCAGCGCTTGCCACGACAACGTCGCGTCGACCACGGTGTAACTCGGCAGCTCGTTGCGGTTGGCCATGTCGGCGTAACGCGCATCAACATACCGCACACCGGCGCCGGCCTTGAGATCATCGCTGAGCGCTTTGTTCAACCAAAGGTTGGCCGTACGCCTTGGTACGTCCACCGGACGATTGCCGTTATACGACAGCGTCTGGCCGTTCACCACCTCCGAGAAATCGTCGTACTTGGCCTTCACGATCGCCGCGTTCGCTTGCAGTTGCCAGGCGTGCGGCAGTTGCAGATCGAGGCTCGCTTCCAGCCCGTTAGACGACTGCTGACCCACCTGCTGCTTGAGCGTCGGGTTGCCCGGATCGTCAGTCAGCAGCTTTTTCTTGACGATGCGATACGCCGCCAAGGTGAACTCGCCGCGCTGATCCCAGAACAACTGCTTCATGCCGACTTCAGTCTGGCGTGCCGTCGACAGATCGTATTGCTGCTGGCTCGGGCTCAGAGAAATCAGCCCGCCAATACCGTCGGTGCTGGTCGCCATCTGGCCGTAGAACGAGGTGTCCGGCGTCAACGCAAACACCAGCCCGGCCTTCCAGTTGTTGCCGGTCAGTGTCTTGTCGCTCTGACTGCCATCGAGCAGATTGTTGCGATCTACGTGCACGTAATCGCGGCGCACACCGGTCACCAGCGACCAGCGCTCACTCAGTTGCGTGCGGTTCTCGGCGAACACCGACATCTGTTTGGTGGTGCTGTCGAACTGATCGCGATAAGGGTCGGCGCTCTCGAAAGTGCCGGCCTGCGGGTGATACAGATCCACGGCCTGGCCGTTCGGCAACACGTCGTTGAACGGCGAGTTGCTGTTGAGCTGGAAGCGGATGCGGTTGTACTCGACGCCGCTGACGGTCTGGCTGTCGAGGCCGAACAGCGAGTGTTTGAAGGTGAAGGTCTGACGGTCGCCAACCTGTTCTTGTTTATGGCCGATGCCGAAATAACCGCTGCGGCTCAATTGCTGCGTGCCCGCGTCGAAGTTGTAGTTCTCGGCGTTCTGCCAGCGGCGCTGGGCCTTGAGGTAATACAACTCGTTGCTGGCGCTGACCGAGTCGTTGATCTGCCAGTCGCTGGTCAGACGCGTCCACTGATCGTTGTAATGCTGTTTGTCATCGCGCACGTTGTAGTTCTTGTAACGCAGGCTGTCCTGCAAATGGCCATTGATCAACGGCGTGCCGAAGTAGTTTTGCGGGCGCTGATCGCCGTAATCGTGGGCGAGGGTAAACGCCAGATCTTCGCTGGCCTGCCAGCGCAGGGCGGCGCTGATGAAGTCGCTGGAGGCGTCGCCGCGATCGATCCAGCCGTTGCTGCGCAGACGATTGAGATTGAGGCGATAGCTCAACGTATCGCTCAGTGAGCCGCCGCTGTCGAAGGCCTGCTGTTGGCTATCGTAAGAGCCATAACCGACGCGCAGATGATTTTCGATGTCGCCCTCGAATGGCTTCTTCGGAATGACGTTGACCACCGCGCCGGTCGCGCCTTCGCCGTACAACACCGACGCCGGGCCACGCAGCACATCGACACGCTCCACCGACCAGGTGTCGACCGGGAACGTGACGGTGCCCATGCCGGTGTACATGCGGTTGCCGTCATACAACTGCATCACCGAACTCTGCCCGGTGAAACCGCGCGCCTGCAACGATGTGCCGCCATCGCCCGGCGTCCCGGTGCGGCTGATGCCGGTGCTGCGCGACACCGCGTCCTGCACGCTGCGATCGCCGCGCGCGCGGACTTGCTCGCCGCTGAGGCTTTCAACGCTGGCCGGGGTTTGCATGGCGCTGAGGTTCAGCCGCGAACCGGCGGTGGTCGGCGTGGTGAGGCTGACGGTTGCATCGTCAACGGCGGGCGCGCTGATGGTGCCGGTGGGCAACGTCAGGGGGGCGCTGTCGGCGTGGGCATTGTTCATGGCGAACAGGCAGAGGCTGGACAAGAGGTACTTGTTCATCGGTACGGTGAATCACTTCATCAAATGAAAAGCCCACGACTTGTGGTCGTGGGCAGAATGGCAAATTCGCGTTATACAGTAACACTAAAAATTGCCGGCATATAAGCCCCGGCAGTCTATAGAGCTGTCTAAATCGCGCATCTCGCCTGCTTCATGATGAAGTTGAGGCAGATTCAGGTTGGCGACCAAACCGCGACAGCAGCAGTCGATCCAGCAACCACACCACCACCAGCGAAGCGCCCACCAGCGGAAAAATCACCGCCAGCGCGAGCATGATCATCACGCCGGTTTTCCATTTCGGCAGGTCATGCCGCAGCGGTGGCACGCCGAATTTGCCTTGTGGCCGACGTTTCCACCAGATCACCACGCCGCTGACGGCGCTGAGCAGAATCATCAGACAGATCAGCAGCACGACGATCTGATTGAAGGTGCCGAACATCTTGCCTTCGTGGAGCATCACGCCGATTTCGGTGGCACGGGCAACCGTGCCGTACTGTTCGAAACGCACATCGGCGAGGACTTTGCCGGTGTATTGATCGACGTGCAGGGTGGCGTCGTTGCGCGGGTCATCGGCGAACACGGCGATGGTGAACACGCCGGTGGCGGTGGTCGGCAACGTGATGCTGTAGCCCGGTTCGACCTTGCGCGCGGTGGCGATGTTTTGCACGTCTTGCAGGCTAATGCTCGGTGCCGCCGGGCCAGCGTTGGCGCCGCCGTGGACCATGTGTTCGGCGTGGTCGCCGGACATCGGCATCGGCGTGTTTTCCATCGCCCAAGGCACGGTCTGGCGGGTGGCGCTGTTAAGGGTTCGCGCTTCAACATCGGAGGTCGGCACGTTGTCCCACATCGCTGCCGGGAACACGTTCCACACTTGCGCGTATTGCTTGCCCCAGAAACCGGTCCAGGTCATGCCACTGAGCAGCATCACCAGCAGCAATGTCGCGCCCCAGAACCCGGTGACCGCGTGCAGATCCCGCCACAACACACGACCGCGACTGTTCAGCCGTGGCCACAAAATGCCGGCGGCCTGACCGCGCGGCCACCACAGGAACAGCCCGGACACCACTAACACCACGCCCCAACCGGCGGCCATTTCGATGAGACGGTCACCGACGGTGCCGATCATCAATTCGCCGTGAATCGCGCGGGCGATGGCTTGCAGGTTTTGCTTGGCATCTTGTTCGCCGAGGATGTCGCCGTGGTACGGATCGACGAACACATTGAGTTCGTGACCGGCATTGGTCACCACAAATTGCGCGCTGCGTTCGGCGTTGACCGGCGGCAGGTATTGGGTGACCTGGCCTTGTGGATAAGCGCTTTTTACCCGTTGCAGCAAGTCATCGGCCGGGACGCTGTGATGACCGGCGGGGACGTTGAGCAGGCTGCTGTACATCAATGAATCGAGTTGCGGTTTGAACAGGTAAATCATGCCGGTCAGGGCCAGCATCACCATGAAAGGGGCGACGAAGAGCCCGGCGTAAAAATGCCAACGCCAGGCGAGGTTGTAGAAATTCGGTTTGGGCTGATTCATCACGTGTGCTCCGCTTGGCGAATTTTTTAGATCAAGAGATCGCAGCCTTCGGCAGCTCCTACAGGGGTACATGCGGGCTGCGATCTTTTGACTTTTCTTGTTAGAAACTCATGTCCACCTTGGTCCAGAGCGTGCGCCCCGGTTCGTTGATGGCTTGCGGGTCGTTGGCCGGGTAGCCGAATCCGGCGTTGCCCGCCAGGTTCAGGTGTTCGGCGTAAGCCTTGCCGAACAGGTTGTCGACGCCGCTGCTGACCTTCCAGTTTTTGTTGATCCGGTAGGCACCGTTGAGTGAGAACACGCCGAAGCCCGAACTCTTGTCGTAATCCTTGCCGACCACGTTGCCCTTGTTCTGGTCGATACGGTTTTGCGCGGCAACCACCCTCCACAGTGCGCCGGCGCTCCAGTTGTCTTTGGTATAGGTCAGACCGAAGCGTGCATCCAGCGGCGGCATTTGCGGCAGGGCCGAACCGTCGCTGCTGTTCTTGCCCCAGGCGTAGGCCAGGGTCGCATCGGTCTTCCAGTTGTCGGTGAGTTGATACGCGGCACCGAGTTCACCGCCCATGATTCGCGCGTCGATGTTCTCGGCGCGCGAGGTGCTCATGCCCATCATTCCCGGGGTGTAATCGAAGAGGATGTAATCGCGCACCACGCCGACGTAACCGGAAGCCCAGGCTTCCAGATCGGCGCTCTTGTAGTTCACGCCGAAATCGAACTGCGTGGTTTTCTCCGGTTTGATCGAATCGAACGCGTTGAGCGAACCGACCGGGCCGCTGCTCGCCGAGAACAGCTCCCAGTAATCCGGAAAGCGCTGCGCGTGACCGAGGCCGGCGTAGAGCGTGGTCGGGCTGTCGGCGAGGTCATGCTCGTAGCGCACGAAGCCGCTGGGCAGGGTGTCGGCGCGGGTGTCGTCGGCGGTCGGATTGGGGCGGGTCATCATTCCCGAGCCGCTGGTTTGCCGATAATCCTTGGCCGAGGCGCGGTCGACGCGGGCGCCGGTGATCAGCCGATCGCGGTCGGCGGCGTACCAGGTCATTTCACCGAACACGCCGTAGTTATGGAAATCGGCGTCCTTGGTGTAGGGCAGATCTTTGTAGGTGTCGACGCCCATTGAACTGCGCTGGCGATGCTCGTTGGTCTGCGCGTCGAGGCCGGTGATCAGTTGAATGTCGGCCCAACGCCAGGTCGCTTTGATCCGCGCACCGAGGGTGCGGCGGTCGACGTTGGACGCCATGGGCCCGGCCATCATCCCGGTGCCGGACGGCGTGCGCAGGGTGTAGTTGTCCATCACGTGGTCGGCGTAGTTGTAGTAGACCTGCGCTTCGAGTTTCTCCAGCACGTCGGTGATGTTGGATTTTTCGAAGCGCAGACCGAGGCTTTCACGCAGGAATTGCGAGCCGTCCATGCCGCGCCCAGCGTAGCGTGCTTCGCCGTCGCCCTTGCCGGCGGTGAGTTCGATCAGGGTGTCGGCATCCGGCGTCCAGCCGACCGCGACGTCGCCGTTCCACTTGTCGTAGCGCGAGGCGACGATGTCGTTGTTGCCGTCGCGGTAATCGTCGGAATGCGCGGTGTTGCCGATCACGCGCACGTAACCCAGCGGGCCACCGGCAGCGGCGTCGACAACCTTGTCGAAGCGTCCGTGAGAGCCGGCCAGAACGCTGGCGTTCACCCGCGTGCCGAGTTCGCCGAAGCTCTCCGGTTCGCGATCAAACAACACTGTGCCCGCCGAGGCGCCCGGGCCATAAAGCACGGTTTGCGGGCCTTTGATCACGGTAAGTTTGTCGTAGGTTTCCGGCGAGATGTACGAGGTCGGCGCGTCCATACGGCCCGGGCAAGCGCCGAGCAGCATGCTGCCGTTGGTGAGGATGTTCAGACGCGAGCCGAACATGCCGCGCAATACCGGATCGCCGTTGGTGCCGCCATTGCGCACCAGCGCAAAACCCGGAATGGTTTTCAGATAATCGCCGCCGTCACTCGCCGGCACTGGTTGGCGTGGATCTTTTGGGTTGGTAACGATGGTCAGCGGTGAGCTCGGCGCGATCGCGGTGATCACCGTTGGACTCAGTTCTTCGTTGTGGCCGGTGTGATCATCGGCCAACACCAACGGGGACAGCAGGACGCCGCAAAGGACGGCGCTAGCGTGCCTGAAACGAATCCGCGATTCGTTCAAAGCGAAGGACACCGGGGCGGAACCCGAGCGTGAAACAGCAGCAAACCTGGACATGACAATTTCCATCAAACAGTCGTAAACGACACGGCCGGCAGCCTGAAGCTGTCTTCTCAACCATGTGCAATCAAAGGTGCGTGTTTACGCTGCGATGGGTGGTGCGCGGCTGCGGGCGCCGGGGAAGAAGGTTTGCCGGGCGTGGCCCAGGCGCGGGGAGGGCGGAGTGAAAGTGTTGAGTGGCGGGATGTTGAAGGCGACGAAATCGCCGCCGCCGGTCAGTGCCGGGCAATTGAACAGCAGGCTGCAATAGCCGCATTTTTCCCACAGCACATGGTGCGAGGATTGTGGCGGGCAGTGTTCGGCGCTGGGTTTCGCGTCATGTCCGGAGTGATCCATCCCCGGCATGTCCATCGACATGTCCATGCTCATTGGCATGGAGGTCGAGGCGTGTTGATCCATCGGCATCGACTGAGAAATCAGTGGGCCGATGAAAATCATCAACATGGCGAACAGGGCGATCCAGCTGCCGCGAGTCAGGTGTTCAGTCTGACGGCGTGGCGCGGAGGGCCTGGCGCTCAGCGGGCGCATGGGCGGAATCTGCCGGAAGGCTTACTGAGCGTGCGCGTGAGCCTGCGTGGTTTCCGGGGGCTTCTTCTGCACCGAAACTTCGACGGTGACGTCGCCGGCCTTCTCGAAATGCAGCGTCAGCGGGAATTGCTTGCCGTCCGTGAGCAGGCTGCGATCAGTCGGGTTGAGCAGCATCACGTGATAGGCCATCGGCGCAAATATCACGTTGCCGCCAGCAGGGATTTCCACGCTAGGCACCTGCTGCATCTTCATCAGATCGCCCTGCATCACATGCTCATGCAACTGCGCTTGGGGGGCGATCGGCGAGTCGACGCTGAGCAAGCGGTCAGCCGTTTTGCCGCCGTTGTGAATCACGAAATACGCCGCTACGGTCGGCGCATTCGGTGGCAACTCCTGCGACCACGGGTGGGCGATTTCAATCTCGCCAGCCTTGTATTCGTGGGCATTGGCGAAGCACGCGGGCAGCAACAGCGCAGCGATGACGATGAGTTTGTTCAACATGGCAGTTCTCCAGAACGATTTGAAACGCAGGTCAATTGCGAGAACAAATCAAACCAGAGGAGAGGCGCGGGGATTGAGGCTCGGCCATTGCTGGCGCGGAGTAGGGGTTTGCAGTGAGAGCGGCGCGACGCTGTGATTGCTTTCATAGCGGGCGAAATACAGCTGCGGCGAATGGCCCGGCAACGCCACCAATGGCGCAGAACCCGAGCAACACCAGCAATGCTGCATGTTGGAATGCGTGTCGTTGGCCGGCGCTTTTTGATCGGTAGCGCCGATGTTGATCGCCACCATCTTCGTCCCGCTGCCGGTGCAGAAACTGCTCCACAGCAACTGATCGGCCGGTGAATTGGCTGCCTGCGCCATCGCCCCCGTCATCGGCATGGCGAGCATGTTGAACAGCACTGCAAAGCAGGCGATCCAGGCAAATGCTAGCCGTTGTCGGTTCATGGGAGAGATCCATTGGGTGGGCGATCAGGCGCGGGCTATTTAGCCTGATCAGGGCCGATAAGTAAAAAAGCGTCGTGCGGTTTGGTGTCGCAGCGTTTTTCAAGACGCTACGGCATGCAGCCTCATACCGAGCGCCTTCATGACTTTCATGATAGTTGCGAATTCAGGGTTGCCAGTGCTACTCAGCGCTTTATAGAGACTTTCGCGACCCAAACCTGCATCCCGTGCCACTTGCGTCATGCCTTGAGCGCGGGCGATGTCATTGAGCGCTGCACGGATCAGAACGCCATCGCCTTCATCGTCGTCAAAACAGGCGTCTAGATATGCCGCCATGTCCTCGGGAGTTTTGAGGTATTCGGCAGCGTCAAAACGGGCGAATTCTTCGGTCATGATTCACTCCTCATTTCCGATGTTATGCGCCATCTGCACGGCGCGTTTGATATCTCTCTTTTGTGTCGATTTGTCGCCCCCGATCAACAGCAGATAAACCACTTCGCCTTTACGTGTGAAGTACATCCTGTAACCAGGGCCGTAATGAACGCGCATTTCATAAACGGTATCACCCACAAACCCGCAGTCGCCAAAGTTGCCATGTTCAGCTGCCTTGAGTCTGGAGATGATTCGGCCTTTACCGATGATGTCTTTCAAGGAGTCGAGCCATTCGGAAAACAGGCGGGTTCGTTCAACGACGATCATTCTGAATCGTATTCCTTGGGATACAAGCTGGCAAGCCGCTTTTCTTGGCTGTCTGCTTGTCGGGATTAAAGGAACCGAAGTATTGGGGGAAGGTGTAGTGAAGAACAGTCGGCTGCGTCCTCAAAAATTGCAGGCAAATTCGCAGAAAAATTGAAAGTTAGGAAAAGTCTTGCGTCGTCAGGGCCGCGAGGACTTCAGACGCCGACCCAAACTCCCTATCAGCCCCCGGCAACACCGGCCGCTTCAACACCAGCACCGGCACTCCACGCTCGCGTGCCACTTCCAATTTCGGCTCGGTGGCGGTGCTGCCGCTGTTTTTGCTGATCAGCACATCGATCTGCCGGCGTTCGAACAAGGCGCGTTCTTCGTCGATCAGGAACGGCCCGCGCGCGCCGATGACTTCGCAGCGTTCGTTACCGGGATAAACGTCGAGGGCGCGCAGTGTCCAGAATTGCTCGGCGGGGATTTCGTCGAGATGCTGCAATGGTTCTCGGCCAAGGGTAAACAGCGGACGACGGAATGGTTTGAGGGCATTGATCAGCTCCGCCCAGTCGCTGACTTCGCGCCAGTCATCGCCCGCTTGCGGCTGCCACGCCGGGCGGCGCAGGGCCCAGCAGGGGATGCCGGTCAGATGCGCAGCGGTGGTGGCGTTTTGGCTGATTTGTGCGGCGTAGGGGTGCGTGGCGTCGAGCAGCAGGTCGATGCCTTCGGCGCGAATAAATTGCGCCAGACCTTCGGCACCACCATAACCGCCGACGCGCACCTGACAGATCAGATCGGTCGGCACACGACCGACACCGGCGAGGCTGTAAATGTGCTCCGGCCCCAGCGTACGGGCGATCGCGAGGGCTTCGGTGACGCCGCCGAGCAACAGGATTCGTTTACGCATCGAGGGGTTTGACCAGATCAAGCAGCGTGATCGGCAACGCTTGTCGCCACGTATCAAACTCGCCCAGCGGCTGCGCCTGCGCGACATGAATGCGCGTCAGCTCACCGCCGAAACGTTCGCGCCAGCTCATCAGGGTGACTTCACTTTGCAGGGTCACGGCGTTGGCCACTAGACGCCCGCCGGGTTTGAGCCGTTCCCAGCACGTTTCAAGCACGCCCTCACGGGTGACGCCGCCGCCGATGAAAATCGCATCCGGGCGCTCCAGACCTTGCAGCGCTTGGGGAGCCTTGCCGCGAATCAACTGCAAACCGGGCACGCCCAACGCATCTCGGTTGAGCTCGATCAATTGCTGACGACCGTCATCGGCTTCGATGGCCAGCGCGCGACAGCTCGGATGTGCGCGCATCCATTCGATGCCGATCGAGCCGCTGCCGGCGCCGACGTCCCAAAGCAATTCACCGGGCGTCGGGGCGAGGCGGGCGAGGGTGATGGCGCGCACGTCGCGTTTGGTCAGTTGGCCGTCATGTTTGAACGCCGAGTCCGGCAGGCCGGCAAGGCGCGACAAGCGTGGCGTGTTGGCGTCGGCGAGGCATTCGATGGCGATTACGTTGAGGTCGGCAGTCGAGGCAAGGTTCCAGTCGTGGGCGCTGGCGTCGATCCGTTGCTCGGCATCGCCACCCAAGTGTTCGAACACGCTCATGCGACTCGAACCAAAGCCGCGTTCACGCAGCAATTGCGCAACTGCCGCCGGGCTCCGTCCGTCATTGCTCAACAGCAGCAACCGCACGCCGCTGAACAACTGCGCATTGAGCGCTGCCAGTGGCCGCGCCACCAACGACACGATGCTCACTTCCTGCAACGGCCAGCCCAGCCTTGCCGCCGCCAGTGAGCAGGACGACGGTGCGGACAGAATCAGCATCTCATCGCTCGGTACCTGCCGCGCCAGGCTGGCGCCAACGCCGTAGAACATCGGATCACCACTGGCCAGCACACAGACCGCTTCGCCGCGCTGCTCAAGCACCGGCGCGAGAGAAAACGGGCTCGGCCACAACTGGCGTTCGCCGCGAATGCACACCGGCAGCAAATCCAGCTGACGCTGGCCACCGATAATCCGCGAGGCGTTCATCAAGGCGCGCCGGGCATTTTTGCCCAAGCCTTTGAAGCCGTCTTCACCGATTCCCACTACGGTCAGCCAGGGTGACATCTATATTCCTCTAAACATGCCGTTCCGACGGGCAGTCTTTTCATGCCGCCGGACAAAGCAGGCATAATACCGCGCCTTCGCCCGCGAAGCGCCTTTCCCACGTAGCCGGTCTGCCCCTTGAACGAACGCCCGATGTCCACTGCCATACGCCCCTCGGCTTGTCCGGGGTTGCTGCGTATCGTCCAGGCGCTGGACGGAGGGATCTGTCGGATCAAACTCAACGGTGGCTCGATCAGCGCCGAACAGGCGGATGCGGTGGCGGATGCGGCACAACAGTTCGCCAGCGGCGCCATCGAGGCGACCAACCGCGCCAATCTGCAGATTCGCGGGATCGGCGCGCAGTCCTCTGCATTGATCGACAGCCTGTTGGCTGCCGGCCTCGGCCCGCGATCCGCCGCCGGCGACGACGTGCGCAACCTGATGCTCAGCCCGACTGCCGGGATCGACCAGCAGATGCAATTCGACACTCGTCCGCTCGCCGAACAGATCCTCGATACCCTGCAAAACCATCCGCGCTTTCATGAGTTGAGCGCCAAGTTCGCCGTGCAACTGGACGGCGCTGAAGCCTTGGCGATGCTCGAACACCCGCATGACCTGTGGTTGTCGGCCTTCAAAAGGGACGGCGAGACATTGCTGGCATTCGGTCTGGCCGGTTGCCCGACGGATTGTGCGCTTGGTGCGGTGGCACTGGACAACGGCCATGCGCTGGTGGTCGCGGTGCTCGAATTGTTCCTTGAACTGGCGCGCCCTGAGCAAACGCGGATGCGCCATTTGCTCAGCGAAATGACGCCTGAGCTGTTTCTTGAAAAACTCGCTCAGCGGGTCACCCTGCAAGCTGTCAGCGATTGGCAGCGCCCGCCGGCAGCGGACAATCTGCACATCGGCGTTCATCCGCAAAATACCTCGGATTTGGTGTACATCGGCGCCGTACCAGCGCTCGGTCGTCTCGATCCGACGATGCTGCGCGGTGTCGCACAATTGGCTCGCCAGTTCGGCAACGGCCACCTGCGTTTCACCCCGTGGCAAAGCCTGTTGCTGCCCGATGTCAAAATCACTGACGCCGCCGAGGTGCTGCAAGGCCTCAAGCAACTCAACCTGCTGACCGACCCGAGCGAACTGCTGTCGCGCCTGATTGCCTGCACCGGTTCCAACGGCTGCGGCAAAGGCCTCGCCGACACCAAACAGGACGCCCGCCATCTGGCGACGCTGCTGCCCTCGGCGCTCAGCGTGCACCTGTCCGGTTGCTCGCGTTCCTGCGCCGCCGCGCACCGTGCGCCGGTGACGTTGCTGGCGGTCAGCCCCGGTCATTACGACCTCTATTTTCGCGATGCAACGCTGCCGGGTTTCGGCGCGTTGCACGCACGCAATCTTACTATTGAAGCGGCCGCGACCCTGCTCGACGCCCGCTCCCGGAGCCCCCTTGATGCTTGATTACATTCGCGACGGTCAGGAGATCTATCGCAACTCCTTCGCGATCATTCGCAGCGAAGCCAACCTCGCGCGAATCCCGGCCGATCTGGAAAAACTCGCGGTGCGGGTGATTCACGCCTGCGGCATGGTCGAGGCCATCGACGGTCTGCAGTTTTCCGAAGGCGCGGGCAAGGCCGGGCGCGAGGCGCTGGCCGCCGGTGCGCCGATTCTGTGTGATGCGCGGATGGTCTCCGAAGGCGTGACCCGCGCGCGCCTGCCGGCCAACAACGAAGTGATCTGCACCTTGCGCGACGACAGCGTGCCGGAGCTGGCGCGCGAGCTGGGCAACACTCGTTCCGCCGCTGCGCTGGAACTGTGGCGTCCGCACCTTGAAGGCAGTGTTGTGGTGATCGGCAACGCGCCGACTGCGCTGTTCTATCTGCTGGAAATGCTCGATGCCGGCGCACCAAAACCGGCGCTGATTCTGGGCTTCCCGGTCGGCTTCGTTGGCGCTGCCGAATCGAAAGCGGCACTGGCCGCCGACAGCCGTGGCGTGCCGTTCGTGATCATGCAAGGCCGCCTCGGTGGCAGCGCCATGGCCGCCGCCGCCGTCAATGCCCTCGCCACGGAGATTGAATGATGCAGGCTAAAGGACGTTTGATTGGCCTGGGCGTCGGCCCCGGTGATCCGGAACTGATTACCGTCAAGGCGCTGCGCTTGCTGCGCGAATCGCCAGTGGTGGCGTACTTCGTCGCCAAGGGCAAAAAGGGCAACGCGTTCGGCATCATCGAAGCGCACCTGCAAGAAGCGCAAAACCTGCTGCCGCTGGTGTATCCGGTGACTACCGAAGCATTGCCGGCGCCGCTTTCTTACGAACAAGTCATCAGCGATTTCTACGATGAAGCCGCCGAAACCGTCGCTGCGCATCTGGATGCCGGTCGCGATGTCGCAGTGATTTGCGAGGGTGATCCGTTCTTCTACGGCTCCTATATGTACCTGCACGATCGCCTCGCCACGCGCTATGAAGCGCAAGTGGTGCCGGGCGTTTGCTCGATGCTCGGTGGCGCTTCGGTGCTGGGCGCGCCGTTGGTGTATCGCAATCAAAGCCTGTCGGTGCTCTCCGGCGTGTTGCCCCATGAAGAATTGAAGCGACGTCTGGCCGATGCTGATGCCGCCGTGATCATGAAGCTTGGGCGCAACTTCCCGAAAGTGCGTCAGGTACTGGAAGAACTCGGTCTGGCCGAGCGTGCGTTGTACGTTGAGCGCGCGACCATGGCCAATCAGAAGATCGTGCCGATGGATCAGGTCGAGCCGATGTCCTCGCCGTACTTCTCGCTGATCATCGTGCCGGGCGAACGGTGGCAGGGCTGATGACTCACTCCACACCCGCCATCGTCATTCTCGGTCAGGCCAGCCTGGCCACGGCCCGTCGCATTCAGCAGGTCTATCCGGCGGCGCAGATCCACGGCCTCGCCGGTCGCGTTGACGGCGCCGACTGCAGCTATGAGGAATTCGGCGCGACCTTGCGCGATCTGTATCAGCACAACACGCCGATCATTGCCCTGTGTGCGGCGGGCATTGTCATCCGCACACTGGCGCCGCTGTTGCTGGAGAAGGGCGCCGAACCTGCCGTGCTCGCAGTGGCTGAAGATGGCAGCGCGGTGGTGCCGCTGCTCGGCGGCCTCGGCGGGGTGAATGTCATGGCGCGGGAAATCGCTGCCGGGCTGCAAGTGACGGCGGCGATCACCACCAGCGGCGAGTTGCGCTTTGGCACTTGCCTGCTCAATCCACCCAGCGGTTATGCGCTCGCCGATCTGGAACTGGGCAAGCGTTTTGTCTCCGACCTGCTAGCCGGGCACAGCGTGCGTATTGAAGGCGAGGCGCCGTGGCTGGATCACGCGCAACTGCAGGAAGACCCGCAGGCGCAGCGTTCGATTCATGTCAGCAGTGCTGAGCGTGAAGTCAGCGCCAACGAATTACTGATTTATCCGCGCAGTGTGGCGGTGGCGGTCACTGCCGACGTTGTCGATCTGCCGAGCGCCGTTCGCAAAGCGCTGCAGCAGGCGAAAGTCGCGTTGCAATCGCTGGCGTGTCTGGTTGCCGCTGACAGTGACATGGCTTCGGCGAACTTGCGTGATGCAGCGCTTGAACTGGGCGTGCCGCTGCGGTTTGTCGCTGCGCAAACTGATCTCGAAGCATTGGCACTTAATGCCGTACCTTCAGCGAGCATCGTGACCGCAAACAACCTCGCCATCGCGATTGCCGAGCAGCCGCTGGACGTTGCTCATGTCGGCCGCCCACGCGGTCGTCTCGCCGTCATCGGTCTTGGCCCCGGCGCTGCCGAACTGATGGTTCCCGCCGTCAAAGCCGAACTGGCGCGTTGTACCGATGTGCTCGGCTACGAAACCTATGTGCGCATGGCCGGCCCGTTCCGCGACGATCAAGTGCAGCATTGCACCGACAACCGCGAAGAAATGCAGCGCGCGCGTCATGCTTTCCGGCTGGCAGCTAAAGGTCGTTCGGTGATCGTCGTTTCTTCGGGCGATCCGGGCGTGTTCGCCATGGCGGCGGCGGTGCTCGAAGCGCTGCACGAGTCGGATGATCCCGACTGGCACAGCGTCGATCTGGAAATTCTTCCCGGCGTTTCCGCTTCGCTGGCCACCGCCGCACAGGCCGGTGCGCCGCTGGGGCACGACTTCTGCGTGATGTCGCTGTCGGACAACCTCAAGCCGTGGTCGATCATCGAGAAGCGGTTGGATCTGGCGGCGGAAGCGGATCTGGCGCTGGCGTTCTACAACCCTATTTCCAAGGCGCGGCCATGGCAGTTGGGGCGAGCGCTGGAAATCGTCGCACAACATCGCACGTCAGAAACGCCAGTGGTGTTGGGGCGGGATGTTGGCCGGCCTGGACAGACACTGCGCACCACCACATTGGGCGCGCTGACACCGGATCAGGTGGACATGCGCACAATGGTGCTGATCGGTTCGTCCACCACGTGCACCTTTCCTCGCGCAACTGGGGGGGATTGGGTTTACACGCCGCGCTGGTATGGCGAGAAGCCCGTCCCCTGAACCTCCGCGAAACAGTAACTTTAAAGGCCCGTCAACAGTCATGTTTGCGGGTCTTTTTTATGCCTTAAGAAAACATCAAGTTAAACATGGCTTGTGTAGGCTGTGTGTGGGCGTGGTTTATTGTAACTAGGCCGCTGTCCCGGTGTGCTGCTTTAAACTGATTAAAGGATGTTGGATAAATGGAATTTAATAGCGGCGTGGTTCCCACGCTTGAACAACGTATCGATTTTGTGGAAAAAGCTGAGTTAACACTAAGAGGCAAACCTGCCAGATTCAGGAGCCTATCAAGTGCAGGTGCTGCGAGGGCCTCGGAAAAAGAAGGACAGGATGCGATATTGATCAATAACACGCTTTTGAGTTGTATGGAGGGTCTGAGTCGGGCGGAAAAAAAAGAAATAAAAAACAGTGTGCGGTTTGCTGAGCTGTTGAGTGATGAATTTAAAAATGAGTCAACTGATCTTGCCGGATGGCTGCAACTTTACTCTCGGGCGCTGAATCATGTGGGGTGGTACACCGATAGGAACCCGGGTGAGCGGGTTTATCGTGAGTTTTCCACTGACGCTTCGCAGAAAATAATGACCACGGTAAAGGAGTTGGGGGGAGATTTGATGTCAGGCCATTGTCAGGCCGCTTTTTCAGCATTGAAAGGCAATTCATCGAATCTTTCCTATTACGCCAGAGCGAGTCAGCACGGAAGTTTGTTTCAGATCATGCCATCGGGCCGCGATGAAAAAGGAAAACTGACGCTGGTATTGAACCACGCGCGCTTGAGTGCGCAGCGTCGGATCGATGGATTTCTTTTCTTCAAGTGGGAGACTGAAGCGGCGGTGTTGCGTCACAACTACATCAGTTTTTATTTGGATCGAGAAGCCTACGCGCAAACCAGAGAAAAGGTTGAAGCGTTAATTGAAAGTAGCGATATGGAAGAAATAGAACTCAGGTTGTGATGATTTATTTTCCGTAATGTATTGTGGTTTTTTCAAGGTTGTAAATAACAGGTTGGATGTTTAACTTTGTGCTCGAGCCGGAGTGGCTCATTTGATAAATAATAAGGAAATTAGAGTATGAACAATATTGTGACTGCTGACATGACCGAAGTTGAATCCCAGGCCTTCATTGATACGGCGCTGGAGAAAACGTTGCCGGTGCTCGCTCAGATTGCCAAGGGCCGTCGTGTCAGCCACCTGGCTGATCTGCCAATTGATATCGAAAAATTGAACGCCGCGATTCTCAATTCGACCATGCTGGTTTTTCCCCCAGGCATGAAGCGTCGGAATCGCAACATTGTGAAGCGCACTTACTTGTTCGCCGACGTGACCGCTCAGATCGCCTTTCCAGATGACAAGGATCGTGTTCAACGCTGGGAACACATGCTCAAGGGCATGAAGGCAATGGGCTGGACGTCGTTCAGCAAGGCACACATCAACTATGAGGAGACGTCGAGCGGGCTGACCATGTCCAATCTCGTTCTGGATATCGTCCAGGCGGTTATCGGTGGCGTTACCGGTGGTGTGGGCGTTGCCCTTAAAGCAGGTGCCGAGGCGGCCCTTGCTGGCCTGAAGGGTAATAAAGAGGCGTTGGCGCTATATGAAAGCAATGGCAAGAAAGGCGATGGCGCCAACTTCGGTGTAGGTTCCATCGCTCAGGATGAAGAAGGCGATGTTTATTTAGCTCTGGGCGGCGTTTCCTACTTCGCTTCGTCCGGCAACACCAAGATTGTCTTCTTCGATAAAACGCAATCGTCCGGCACGATCTATCAATCGAAAGCCGCTTTCACGATCTACGAAGACGATTACACACCTAAAAAAGAGGCGGCAGCAGACGCGTTCTATGAAGCGCTGGATGCCGCAGCGGAATTGGAATTCGGCATCTGAATCTTTAAAAACCGGGCGCACTGCGCCTGGTTTTTTTTTGGAGTGAACGGAATGAATGGTTTGGGTTATGTCAGTGCGGGGAGTCCCTTGGTTTTCGAGGCGTCGGTGCCCGAGCAGATGCGCGAGGACATCCTGTTGTCCACGCTCTATCTGCAATTGACTTCAAATAAGAAATACCCGGAGTTCAAGGACTTCAGTGCCTGGAATATCCGCTATGCAGAGGCCATGAGGTACCTTCATTACAATGTAGCGGGGCGTGTCAGAATCACTTTTTCCTCCTCCTCGCCAAGCAAAACCGTCAAGCTTGAAACCATCATCCGCGAAGGGTTGGCTCCCTTGTTGTTGCCGGACGAGCATGGATACCTGGAGGTGCTGCTGCAGCAATTATCGGATCTGCAGCGCGAGAGTAAAGGAATGAAGTTGCTGGGGCGCCATGCTGTAGAGGTGGCAGAAGATACGCTCAATGGTGAGACCGTTCACCGTGTGAGAGTGCATGCCGGTGTGGTGGATAACACGGCAACAGTGAAGATGGTGACGATCAACTTTGCGACTCAAGAACCTGTGCAGGCAAACTTTTTCACGCAGCATTTTATGCTGAGCAACATCATTGGCGGCGTAGAGATGGAATACTTCTCTGCGCAACTGGACGAGGATTACGCCGAGTTAAAAAGGCAGTCCGTGTTCAAGGCGCTTGAAGGGCGTTATTCAGAAGAGGTCGAAAGGCTTTTTTGAGCAGGCAGTAATGCTCTGTCGATGCTAAACCTCTACGACACCAGATAGCCTTTCACCCCTGTAAAGATGATCTGCGCGGCCAGTGCGCAAACGAACAGCCCCATCAAGCGGCTGACTATCTGCAAACCCTGGTCACCGAGAATCCGTTCGATCCGGTTCGACAGGTACAACACCACGCCAACGGTAAAACTGGCCAGTGTGATACTCATGATCGCCATGAGCTTATCGTCCCAGTGCGGCTGGCTAACGCCCATCACCAGCAAGGCACCGATGGTGCCGGGGCCGACGGTGATCGGGATGGTCAGCGGCACGATGGTCACGTCCTGTTGGACATTGTCTGCCTGCACCGCCGATTTACCCTGCGCCATGCCCAGTGCCGAGATAAACAGCACGCTGCCGGCGCCGATGCGGAACGCATCCACGGTAATGCCGAAGACATCGAAAATCACTCGCCCGAACAGGTACAGCAAGACGCTGGAAATCAGCGTGGCGGCGGCGACTTTCCAGGCCAGGCGCCGTTGTTCCTTGCGCGAGTAGCCACGGGTCAGGGTAATGAAGCACGACAACACGAAGAACGGGCTGTAAAGCACCAGCATCTTCAGGTAAACGCTGAACAACACGTGGAGCATGGTGCTGGCTCACTGGCGAGGGTAGTCGTGGGGGAGTCTAACAGGCGTTACGACGGTTGGGTTGTCGCGCGATTCTGCTGATCACGCTCAGCCACCCAATGCTCGATCAACTCGCGCAACTGCGACAATTCCACCGGTTTGGACATGTGTCCGTCCATGCCGGCCTGACGCGCGCGCTCTTTGTGTTCGGCAAGAATGTGCGCGGTCAGCGCGACGATCGGCGTGCGGATGCGCTGGTTGCTGACTTCCCAGGCGCGCAATTGTTGCGTCGCCGAGAAGCCATCGAGAATCGGCATTTCGCAGTCCATCAGCACCAGATCGTACCGCTGCGCTTTCATCGCCTGCAGGGCTTCTTCGCCGTTGCTGGCGGTGTCCGGTTGCAGGTTGAGTTTGCCGAGCATGCCGCGAATCACTTTGGTCGAAATCGTGTTGTCTTCGGCGACGAGGATGCGGAAATCGCTCGGCACTTTCGCCGCCGTGGCCGCGGTGACCACTTGCGGCTGGAACACCACCTGACCTTTGTTGCGCTGGTTGAGTTCGTCCGCCAGCGTGGTCTTGAGGGTGTAGCCGGCCACCGGTTTGGCCAGAATGCGTTTGATCCCCGAGTTGCGCGCAATGATCTTGCTCGGCGCGTTGCTGATGCCGGTGAGCATGATCAGCAGAATGTCATGGTTGAGGCTCGGGTCTTCCTTGATCTTCGCCGCGAGCTGCATGCCGGTCATGCCGGGCATGTTCTGATCGAGCAACACCACATCGAAATAATCGCGCAGGTGCGCTTTGGTGCGCAGCAGGGCCAGCGCTTCCTTGCCCGACGGCACGGCGCTGACATTCAAGCCCCAGGCGCTGCATTGCTGCACCAGCACTTTGCGGCAGGTGTCGTTGTCGTCGACCACCAGTACGCGCGCGCCTTGCAGTGGACTGTCGAGATCGGAGGTCGGGTGTTCGAGACGATCCGGATCCAGCGGCAAAGTCAGCCACAACGTGCTGCCCTGCGTGGCGCCGCTCTTGATGCCGAATTCACCCTGCATCAAACGAATCAGTTGTCGCGCGATGACCAGCCCGAGATTGCCGCCCAGACGATTCGCCGAGAGGAAGTGTTTGCTGTGCAGTTCGGCGTGCATCAGCGCATCGCGTTCTTCCTGCTCCATCGGCGCGCCGCTGTCCTGCACGGCGATGCGCAGACGCGGTTTGGTGCTGCGCTCGTCGAGGGCGACGACGATCAGCACTTCGCCTTCTTCGGTTTTCTTCAGGGCGTTTTCCAGCAGGCTGAGCAAGGTCTGGCGCAGGCGGGTCGGATCGCCGCTGATCACGCGCGGCACTTGCGGCTGGATGAAGCTGATCAGTTCGACGTTCTGCTGTTCGGCTTTTGCGCGGTAGATGCTCAGGCAATCGTCGATCAACGCATTGAGATCGAACTGCACATCGTCCAGTTCGATCTGTCCGGACTCGAGTTTGGAGATGTCGAGAATCTCGTTGATCAACGTCAGCAGTTCGTTGCCGGCGCTGTGGATGGTCTGCACGTAGTCACGTTGCTTGACCGACAGCGGCGTGCCGAGCAGCAGTTCAGTCATGCCCAGCACGCCGTTCATCGGCGTGCGTATTTCATGGCTGATCTTGGCGAGGAATTCGGCTTTGGCGTTGATCTCGGCGTTGCTCGCGGCGAGGTCGCGGCTGACGCTGAAACGGCTTTCGGTGATGCTGCGCTGACGCTCGCCGAGGGCGATGCTCATCAACAGACCGCTGACGCAGATGAACGCCATCAGCGTCATGATCAAGCCTTGCGGCGACACCAGTGTCAGCCCCAGCAGCGCCGGCAAAATAATCAGCGTGCCGATGTTGAACACCACCATGGCCGCCACGAACAGGCGCGCCGGGCGATAACCTTTTTGCCAGTGATAAACGCCGACGAACAACATGCTCAGACCGGCGAGTGCCACCAATGCGTAGGTGATGATGTTCAGCGGCAGTGTATTGACGAACAACAGCAGCAGGCTGCAGATGACAATGAACAGGATGTCGGCCATCAACAGCTTGTTCAGCGGGTGCGGGCCGAGGGGGCCGAAGAAGCGATAAGCAAACATCAAACCGGCGGGGGCGGTCAGCAGCAGCGCCAGATAAGCGCCCGGTGTCTGGATCGCGTGCCAGTTCGGCAGCCAGGGCCCGAGCAGATTGAGCAGGAGCAACAGGCTCAGGCCTAGCAGACCTTCGCAAACCGCCAGCCACAAGCTGCTGCGTGAACGCGAATAGCTGTAACGCACCACGTTATGCAGCAGGAGCATGGCGAGGCAGCCGAACAGCAAACCGAAAATCAGCGAATGGTTTTGATTGGCCGCGCTCATCACGGCCGATTGCAGGGTGATGTGCGGACGCAATTGATGGTCGGAGACCATCCGCAAATAAACGTCGAGGGGTTTGTCGCTTTGCGGCAGGGCGAGCATGAAGTCGCTGCTGGGCAACGGTCGTTCGGCCTGCGGTTGCTCGGTGCCGGTGTTGCGTTGCTCGATCAACTGGTCGCCGTCGAGCACGTACAGATTGAGCTGCGAGAGGTCGGGGGCAAAGATGCGCAGCACTTGTTCGTGCTTGCCCGGCGCCAGTCTGAAGCGCAGCCACAGTGCGCCATCGGGCTCGGACGCGGTGAGGCGCTCAAGGTCGATGGGGCTGAATTGATTGGTGTAGCGAGCGGAGCGGATGTCGCTCAGTTGCAGATTGCCCTGATCGTCGAGCAATACCGACCAGCCACTGCCTTGTGCGGCCTGGGCCGGAAGCATGCAGAGCAAGGTCAACATCGTGACGGTGAAGCTTATGGCAATCCTGAGCCAGCGCACGGCGAAATCCCTTCGTAGGTTGATGCCAGAATATAACGATGCGCCGCGGCGGAACAGCCCGGCGAGGAACGGTATCCCTCGCCGGACTTGATGAACAGCTTATTCCTGGGTTTCGCCACGTTCACGGGCAATGGCGCGGTAGCCAATGTCCTTGCGGTAGAAGCTGCCTTCCCAGTCGATGGCTGCTGCCAGCTTGTACGCTTGCTGCTGCGCTTCACCGACGCTTGCGCCCATTGCGGTGGCGCAGAGTACGCGACCACCGGCTGTGACAACCTGACCATCCTTCAGCGCAGTACCGGCGTGGAAGACTTTGCCTTCCAGCTTGGCGGCTGCGTCGAGACCGTTGATCGCCGCGCCCTTGGCGTAGTCGCCCGGGTAGCCGCCAGCGGCCAGCACGATGCCGACGCTCGGGCGTGGATCCCACTGTGCTTCAACCTTGTCCAGCGCTTGCGCCAGAGCGGCTTCGACCAACAGCACCAGGCTCGATTGCAGACGCAGCATCACCGGTTGGGTTTCCGGGTCGCCGAAACGGCAGTTGAACTCGATGACTTTCGGGTTACCGGCCTTGTCGATCATCAGACCGGCATAGAGGAAACCGGTGTAGACGTTGCCTTCCTCAGCCATGCCGCGCACGGTCGGCCAGATCACCAGATCCATCACGCGCTTGTGCACGTCGGCGGTGACCACCGGGGCAGGGGAGTAAGCACCCATGCCGCCCGTGTTCGGGCCGCTGTCGCCGTCGCCCACACGTTTGTGATCCTGGCTGGTGGCCATCGGCAGCACGTTTTTGCCGTCGACCATGACGATGAACGACGCTTCTTCGCCGTCGAGGAACTCTTCGATCACCACGCGCGAACCGGCGTCACCGAAAGCGTTGCCAGCGAGCATGTCGCGCACGGCGTCTTCGGCTTCGGCCAGGGTCATCGCGACGATCACGCCTTTACCGGCGGCCAGGCCATCGGCCTTGATCACGATCGGTGCGCCTTTTTCACGCAGATAAGCCAGGGCCGGCTCGATCTCGGTGAAATTCTGGTAGTCGGCCGTCGGGATCTTGTGACGGGCGAGGAAGTCTTTGGTGAAGGCTTTCGAGCCTTCCAGCTGTGCAGCGCCGGCAGTCGGGCCGAAGCAATCCAGACCACGGGCGCGGAACAGGTCAACGACGCCAGCCACCAGCGGCACTTCCGGGCCGACGATGGTCAGGGAAACGTTTTTCTCGGCGAAGTCGGCCAGTTGCTCAAGGGCCAGCACGTCGATGGCGACGTTCTCGCACTTGGCTTCAATGGCGGTGCCAGCGTTGCCCGGTGCAACAAAAACCTTCTGCACGCGCGGATCCTGAGCCACTTTCCAGGCCAGAGCGTGTTCACGGCCACCGCTGCCAATGATCAAAACATTCATTTCAAAAACCTCGGATGACGCTAATTCTGTGGGGGCTGATCGTTCCCACGCTCTGCGTGGGAATGCCTCTACGGACGCTCTGCGTCCAAGGGACGCGGAGCGTCCCGGGCTGCGTGCCCACGCAGAGCGTGGGTACGATCAAGCAATAATCAGTGACGGAAGTGGCGCATGCCGGTGAACACCATGGCGATGCCGGCTTCGTCAGCGGCGGCAATCACTTCAGCGTCACGCATCGAGCCGCCCGGCTGGATCACCGCAGTGATACCGACCTTGGCCGCGTTATCCAGACCGTCGCGGAACGGGAAGAACGCGTCCGAGGCCATCACCGAACCGGCGACTTGCAGACCGGCGTGCTCAGCCTTGATCGCAGCGATACGCGCCGAGTTTACGCGGCTCATCTGGCCCGCGCCGACACCGATGGTCTGACGGTTCTTGGCGTAGACGATGGCGTTGGATTTAACGTATTTGGCAACTTTCCAGGCGAAGATCAGGTCATGGATTTCCTGTTCGGTCGGCGCACGTTTGGTCACGACTTTCAGGTCATCAGCGCTGATCATGCCGATGTCGCGGCTCTGTACCAGCAGGCCGCCGTTGACGCGCTTGTAGTCCCACGCTGCAGCGCGGTCAGCCGACCACTCGCCGCAGGCCAGCAGGCGCACGTTGGCTTTCGCCGCAACAATCGCGCGGGCTTCTTCGCTGACGCTTGGGGCGATGATCACTTCAACGAACTGACGCTCGACGATCGCCTTGGCGGTCTCGGCATCCAGTTCACGGTTGAAGGCGATGATGCCGCCGAACGCCGACTCGGTGTCGGTGGCGTATGCCAGTTCGTAGGCCTGACGGATGCCGCCTTCAGCGTCCGGGCTGACGGCCACGCCGCACGGGTTGGCGTGCTTGACGATGACGCAGGCGGGTTTGACGAAGCTCTTCACGCATTCCAGCGCGGCGTCGGTGTCGGCCACGTTGTTGTACGAGAGTTCTTTGCCTTGCAGTTGGGTCGCGGTGGCGATGCCGACTTCAGCAGGTTTGGCTTCAACGTAGAACGCCGCGCTCTGGTGCGGGTTCTCGCCGTAGCGCATTTCCTGGGCCTTGATGAACTGGCTGTTGAAGGTGCGCGGGAATTCGCTGCGGCCTTCGGTGCTCAGGGTTTCAGCGGCCTGATTCACGGTGCCCATGTAGTTGGCGATCATGCCGTCGTAGGCAGCGGTGTGTTCGAAGGCCTTGAGCATCAGATCGAAACGCTGAGCGTAGGTCAGGCCGCCGGCCTTGAGGCCTTCCAGCACGCTGGCGTAATCGCTGGCATTCACCACGATCGCGACGTCTTTGTGGTTTTTCGCTGCCGAACGCACCATGGTCGGGCCGCCGATATCGATGTTTTCGATCGCGGTCGGCAGGTCGCAACCTGGCTTGTTGATGGTGGCTTCGAACGGGTAGAGGTTAACGGCAACCAGATCGATCGGCTTGATGCCGTGCTCGTTCATGATCGCGTCATCGATACCGCGACGACCGAGGATGCCGCCGTGGATTTTCGGGTGCAGGGTTTTCACCCGACCGTCCATCATCTCGGCGAAACCGGTGTAATCCGCGACTTCCACTGCGGCAACACCGTTGTCGCGCAGCAGCTTGAACGTTCCGCCGGTGGAGAGGATCTCGACGCCCAGAGCTTCAAGCTCCTTGGCGAATTCGAGGATCCCGGTCTTGTCGGAAACGCTGATCAAGGCGCGGCGGATCGGCAGGCGGGTAGTCTGGTCGGTCATCTCAATTTCCATCAAAAGCAAAGGAAGTCAGCAAAAAAGGCGACCGTTTTTTACGCGGGCGCCTTTCTGGTTTGATTGAATGCTTACAGCAGATCGTACTGCTTGAGTTTCTTGCGCAGCGTGCCTCGGTTGAGACCGAGCAGCTCGCTGGCCTTGGTCTGGTTGCCCTTGACGTAATTCATCACGCTTTCGAGCAGGGGCGCCTCGACTTCGGAGAGCACCAGGTTGTACACATCCGTGACGGACGCGCCCTCAAGGTGGGCGAAATAATTGTGCAGCGCCTTCTCGACACTCCCGCGAAGGGTCTGACCTTCTTCGCTCGGGGTATTGAGGTGCTGTTTCAAATTCACGTTGTCGCTCACGGGTGCTGTTCCACTCACTAAAGTCTCGGTCATCATCGTCATGCGGCCACCCCTTCTTCGTCCCCTGTCAGGCTCTTGTAATGCTCGGCGAAGAACTCCCGAACATTGGCGCATTGTGTTTCCGTACCATCCAAACGATTGAAGTGGGCGCGAAACTCCTTGGCGCCCGGCAAGGTTGCGAGATACCAGCCCACATGCTTGCGCGCAATGCGCACGCCCATCACATCCCCATAGAAAGCGTGAAGTGCGGCCAGATGCTCTAGCAGTATGTGTTCCACTTCGATCAACTGCGGCGCCGGCAATTTCTCGCCCGTGCGCAGGTAATGATCGATCTCGCGAAAAATCCATGGCCGCCCTTGAGCGGCGCGGCCTACCAACAGGCCATCGGCTCCGGTCGCGTCGAGGACGTAACGGGCCTTCTCCGGCGAATCAATGTCGCCATTGGCAAACACCGGAATCGACACGGCCTGCTTGATCGCGGCAATCGTGTCGTATTCGGCTTCACCTTTGTACAGATCGGCGCGAGTGCGGCCATGCACTGCCAGCGCGGTGATCCCGGCCTGCTCGGCGATCTTCGCCACGGTCAGACCGTTCTTGTTGTCGCGATCCCAACCGGTGCGGATCTTCAGGGTGACCGGCACATCAACCGCAGCCACAACGGCCTGCAGGATCTCGGTCACCAGTGCTTCATCTTTCAACAGCGCGGAACCGGCGGCCTTGTTGCAGACCTTCTTTGCCGGGCAACCCATATTGATATCAATAATCTGTGCGCCCAGCTCTACGTTGGCCCGGGCTGCATCCGCCAGCATCTGCGCGTCGCCACCGGCAATCTGTACCGAGCGTGGCTCGGGATCGCCTTCGTGGATCATGCGCATGCGCGACTTGCGGGTGTTCCACAAGCTCATGTCGCTGGTGACCATTTCCGAGACTACAAGCCCTGCGCCCAAACGCTTGCACAGCTGACGAAAGGGCTGATCGGTGACGCCCGCCATCGGGGCGAGAATCAAGCCGTTCTGCAATATGTATGGGCCGATGCGTACCGCCGACATAGGACTTCCCTGAAGTGGGGCCGGATCATGAGAGTTCGAAAAAGGGTTGGCATGATACCCGCTCTCGATGACTGGATAAAGGCTGAATTGAACAAAATCTGAACAGTTATTCTGTTATTGCCAGCGGTTTGGTTGCCCGCCGCTCAGTCAGAAAACTGCCGTCAATCGAGAAACGGTGAAGCGATTCACTCGGGCGAGTGAAAACTCAGGCTGTAATTCACCGCTTTCGGGCCTGGATCGAGAATATCCAGCGCAATGTGGATCGGCGTCTGTGGTGGCATTTCCGCCAAGCCTTCGAGATCGCCGCTCAGGTATTCGCCGGGTTTGAACCGACGACTGGCAATCAAGTGACCGTTGAGGTCGGCGAAACGCAGTTCCAGCAGCGGAAACGGCTGCGAGAACGTCGCGCGGTTATAGATGATCGCGTCGACCACCAAGGCACCGCTGAACTCCGGATGGCTGCGCACCACCAGATTGCTGCTTTTAATGCGGGCGATGTCGACTTTCGACGGCACGGTGCAGCCGATCTGCGGGCAGATCTCCTGGAACCATGGCCGGTATTGATCCTGCCGCGCCAGTTCGTCGAAATGGTAAGCAACGTACTGAGCGCCGAGACCGCCCGCCGCCAGCAGCACCAACAACAGCCAAAGCATGCGCCGGCCCCACGGCGAGCGGCGCTTCTGCCAGTCGAGTTGCAGCGGGTCGTCGGTCAGATCCTGCAGGACTTCGGCGCGCACGCCGGGGTCTGCGCGGTCACGTTTTTTGCGCAACGGGGTGATCGTTGGCAGGTCGTCGTCTTCGCTGTCGTCGCTGGCGGAAAAACGTTCGCGACGGGCGTTCGGATCGATCGGGTCGTGCAGGCGCAATTGCGGGATGGCCGGCTCGTCGTCGAGATCCACCGGTTCCAGCGACAGCGAAGGCTCGGTGCGCGCGGATTTCACCGGCTCGATGTCGACAACTTCTGGCTCGTGTTCTTCGTGCTCTTCGTGTTCGGCGGCGTGCTCATCGGCGCGTTCGCTGAAAAGAGTGTCGCGCCAGACCGTTTCATCCGGCTCAGGGCTGTCGCGGCGAGCACTCAGGGAATCTTCGCGTTGACGACCGAATTCGGTGGTCGGCTGGATTTCCCGTTGTTCGAGGCGGGCGAGTTCTTCGTCCAGATCGAGGCTGTCGAGATCAAGCTCCGACGCGCTCCACTGTTTTTGGCTGATGGCGCGCGGTGCGGGCGGCTCGATGATGGGCGGCGGCTCGATAACGGGCGCGGCCTCGACAATCGGCGCAGGCTCGACAATCGATGGCGCGACCGGCGTCACCGCGTCCTTGCCGGCGTGTTGTTCCAGCAGCTGTTTGGCCGCGTTGAACACTTGCAGACAAGAGCCGCAGCGAACCACCCCGCGGGCCACGCTCAATTGAGCATGGCTGACACGGAAACTGGTTTGGCAATGCGGGCACTGGGTGACGAAGCTGTCGGTCATGCGGCGATCCGGATTGTGCAGGCGGTCATATTAGCGCCGACGGCCGGTGATGCGCACCCAGCCATCGCGATTGGCGATCGGGTCGAGGTCGAAATCCTGCGCGTAAGCGGCGGCGACTTCATCACCTTGCTCGGCAAGAATGCCCGACAACGCCAGACGGCCACCGGATTTCACCAGGCTGGACAGTTGCGGCGCCAGCGAAACCAGCGGGCCGGCGAGAATGTTGGCGACCAGCACATCGGCTTGCACCTGCGGCAGATCTTCCGGCAGGTACAGCGGGAACAGTTCATCAGCGATGTTGTTGCGCCCGGCGTTGTCGCGCGATGCTTCCAGCGCCTGCACGTCGATGTCGGTGCCGACCGCTTCTTTCGCGCCGAGCAACAGGGCGGCGATGGCCAGAATCCCCGAACCGCAGCCAAAATCGAGCACGTTGCAGTCTTTCAGATCCTGACCGTCGAGCCATTCCAGGCACAGCGCGGTGGTCGGGTGGGTGCCGGTGCCGAAAGCCAGGCCCGGATCGAGCAGCAGGTTGACCGCGTCAGGCTCCGGCGCGGCGTGCCAGCTCGGCACAATCCACAGACGCTGACCGAAACGCATCGGCTCAAAACCGTCCATCCAGCTGCGTTCCCAATCCTGATCTTCGATGACTTCGCTGTGATGCTCGGGCAGCGGGCTGCCGGTCAGCAGTTCGAGATGGGCCAGAACCGGTGCCGGTTCCGTGCCGCCCTCGAACAGCGCCAACAGATGCGTGTGTGCCCACAGCGGGGTGGTATTGAGTTCCGGTTCAAAGATCGGCTGATCTTCGGCGTCCATGAAGGTCACCGACACGGCGCCCACTTCAAGGAAAGCGTCTTCGTAGGTTTCGGCTTGTTCCGGGCTGATGGCGAGACGTACTTGCAGCCAAGGCATGGCGGGCACCTTTGAAAAATATTGATTGCAGCCTAGCGGCCGGCGAGAAGCGCGCAAGTTTACGCGAGCGCAGGCGGTTTGTGGGAGCTGGATTTGTAGCGCCAATCCCTTGTAGGAGTGAGCCTGCTCGCGATGGCGATGTTGCCGTCAACATAAATGCTGAATGTGCCGGCCTCATCGCGAGCAGGCTCACTCCTACAGGGATTTATGCAATCTGCAGAAACAACAAAGCCGCCCGAAGGCGGCTTTGTCTGGTGCGGGCTGAAGCTTAGTGCTTCTCGCCAGCCAGCTTGTGCTCGAGGTAGTGAATGTTCACACCGCCCTTGCAGAAGCCTTCGTCACGAACCAGATCACGGTGCAGCGGGATGTTGGTCTTGATCCCGTCAACCACGATTTCGTCCAGGGCATTGCGCATGCGGGCCATGGCTTCGTCGCGGGTCGCGCCGTAAGTGATCAGCTTGCCGATCAGCGAGTCGTAGTTCGGCGGAACGGCATAGCCACTGTACAGGTGCGAATCGACGCGAACGCCGTTGCCGCCTGGAGCGTGGAAATGCTTGACCGTACCCGGGCTCGGCATGAAGGTTTTCGGGTCTTCAGCGTTGATCCGGCATTCCAGCGAGTGACCGCGGATTACCACATCATCCTGAGTGAACGACAGCTTGTTGCCAGCGGCGATGCTGAGCATCTCCTTGACGATGTCGATGCCGGTGACCATTTCCGAAACCGGGTGCTCCACCTGAACACGGGTGTTCATTTCGATGAAGTAGAAACGACCGTTCTCGTACAGGAACTCGAAAGTGCCCGCGCCGCGGTAGCCGATGTCGATGCACGCCTTGACGCAGCGAGCCAGTACTTCTTCGCGAGCCTTCTCGTCGATGCCCGGTGCCGGCGCTTCTTCGAGAACTTTCTGGTGACGACGTTGCAGCGAGCAATCGCGGTCGCCCAGGTGGATCGCATGACCCTGGCCGTCCGACAGCACCTGAACTTCGACGTGGCGCGGGTTGGTGAGGAATTTTTCCAGATACACCATCGGGTTGCCGAACGCCGCGCCAGCTTCGGTGCGGGTCAGTTTGGCGAAGGCGATCAGGTCTTCTTCCTTGTGCACAACGCGCATGCCGCGACCACCACCGCCGCCAGCGGCTTTGATGATCACCGGGTAGCCGACTTCACGACCAATGCGCAGCGCCGTTTCTTCGTCTTCCGGCAGAGGGCCGTCGGAACCTGGAACGGTAGGAACGCCCGCTTCGATCATCGCGTGCTTGGCCGATACCTTGTCGCCCATCAGGCGAATGGTTTCGGCTTTCGGGCCAATGAAAGCGAAGCCGGAGTTCTCGACTTGCTCGGCAAAATCGGCGTTTTCCGCGAGGAAACCGTAGCCTGGGTGAATGGCGGTAGCGCCAGTCACTTCAGCGGCAGCGATGATGGCCGGGATGTGCAGGTAGGACTGAGCGGCAGACGCCGGGCCGATGCAGACGGATTCGTCTGCCAGACCCAGGTGCATCAGCTCTTTGTCGGCCTTGGAGTAAACGGCGACGGTCTTGATGCCCATCTCTTTGCAGGCACGCAGAATCCGCAGGGCGATCTCACCGCGGTTCGCGATCAGAACTTTTTCCAACTTCGCAGTCATCAAAGGCTCTCCGCAGTTCAAACGATGGTGAACAGCGGTTGGTCGTACTCAACCGGCTGGCCGTCTTCGACGAGGATGGACTCGATCACACCGCTGGTTTCAGCTTCGATGTGGTTCATCATCTTCATGGCTTCGACGATGCACAGAGTGTCGCCTTTCTTCACGGTCTGGCCGACTTCAACGAAGGCTGGCGAGGCTGGCGAAGATTTACGGTAGAACGTGCCGACCATCGGCGAACGGGCAACAGTGCCGTTCAGCGCTGGCGCAGCAGCGGCAACCGGTGCTGCAGCCGCTACCGGAGCAGCAACAGGTGCGGCAGCCGGTGCTTGCATCGGAGCCGGCGCGTAATACTGCTGAGCCGGGGTTTTGCTGTGACGGCTGATGCGTACGGACTCTTCGCCTTCCTTGATCTCGAGCTCGTCGATGCCGGACTCTTCCAGCAATTCGATCAATTTCTTAACTTTACGGATATCCATGAATCATCAACTCCCAAGGGTCGGTCAGGGGCGCTTAACGCTTGTATTTCAAGTCGTTGCCGGTGTTTCAAGCTGTTCTAGTGCAGCCTCCAGGGCCAGTCGGTAACCGCTGGCGCCAAGGCCGCAGATCACTCCCACCGCTACGTCGGAGAAGTAAGAGTGATGGCGGAAAGGTTCGCGTTTGTGCACGTTGGACAAATGCACTTCGATGAATGGGATGCTCACTCCCAGCAGCGCGTCACGTAATGCGACACTTGTATGCGTAAAAGCTGCTGGATTGATCAGGATGAAATCCACACCTTCGCCGCGCGCGGCGTGGATCCGGTCGATCAATTCGTACTCGGCATTGCTTTGCAGATACAGCAGATGGTGGCCGGCTTCACGGGCGCGGCGCTCCAGATCCTGATTGATCTGCGCCAGGGTCGTTGAACCGTAAGTGCCGGGTTCGCGGGTGCCGAGCAGGTTCAGGTTGGGGCCGTGCAGCACCAGTAGCGTTGCCATCTGCGTTGTCCTTGTTATGGGTGAGCAATGTTCAGAACCCGGCGACTATGCCGCAAAGACTTTGTGACTGTCCAGTTCTATGCAATAGCCAGCACGATGGGCGATGTTTGCGCAAAATATGTGACCGAGTGATTAGATCCGGTCATTTGCGGCAATCCTTGTAGGAGCTGCCGAAGGCTGCGATCTTTTGATTTTTAGGTGGAATATCAAAAGATCGCAGCCTTCGGCAGCTCCTACAGGGATCTTTGTCAGACGCGAAAGGCCTGCACGGCTGTATGCAATTGCCCGCCTAATACCAGCAAGTTCTCGCCTTGTTCGCGCCCACGACCGATCCGCAGCAAGTTATCCCCACCCAACTGATGAATTCGCTCACTGTGATCGCGAATCTCGCTGACCGCGCCACTCTGCTGCGCCGTCACGTCGGCAATGCGCACCGCCGTGTCGGAAATGGTCTGGATCGCACCGACAATTTTATCCAGCGCGCCATCCGCCGCCTGCGCCTGACTGGCCGTGGCTTCGGCGTGTTCGACCTGCGCGCGCATGCCTTCGACCGATTGTCGCGCCGCTGTTTGCAGGCCGGCAATCAACGTCTGAATCTCCGCCGTGGCCCCGGCTGTCCGCTGCGCCAGCGAACGCACTTCCTCGGCGACCACTGCAAAACCACGACCCATTTCCCCGGCCCGCGCCGCTTCAATCGCCGCGTTCAGCGCGAGCAAATTGGTCTGATCGGCAATCGAGCGAATCACCGTCAGCACGCCACCGATGGTCGCTGACTCCTCAGCCAGATGCTCGATCATCTGCGCATTGCCTTGCACTTCACCGACCAAGGCGTGCAGCCCGGTCAGGCTCTGGCCAATCACGGTTTGGCCATGTTCGACGGCCAGTCCGGCATGACGGCTGGCATCGGCGGCCTGTCGCGCGTCACCGGCCACTTGTTGAATGGTCGCCTCCAGTTCGCCGAGGGAATCGCGGATCAGTGCGGTGTCGCCGGCCTGATGCTCGGCGCCGCTGTGCAAATCGTTGCTCAGCTCGGCGAGGGTGCGGCTGCTGCCCGCGACTTGCTCGGCATTGCCGCGAATCGTCCCGACCAGATCGACCAGATAGGCGCGCAAGCGATTGAGCGAAGCCTCGATGTCATGCAGTTCGCGGTTGGTTTTGCCCAGATGAATGTCGCGGCTGAAATCGCCTTCAGCCCAGGTCGACAGCGCTGGAGCGAGGTTGGTCAGGGTGCGCGAGAGTCGGCGCTGCAAGGTGTCGATCAGCAGCGCGATCAACAGAATCAGGCCGATCATCACGCCCTGCATCAGGCGCACTTCACCCTGAATCTGCCCGTGTTGCGCACGCACCACCGGCTCGAGTCCGGCGATGGCTTGCTGCACGGCGGCGATTTTCTGGTGGGTGGCGGTGCTGAGATCGCTGCGCTTCTGGATCTGCTCGCGAGTGCGCGCCAGCTCTGCCGGATAACGACCGAGCAAGCTGTTGAGTTCGCGTTTGAGGCCGACGCCAGCATCTTCGGCGACGGCTTTTTCAGTGTTCTCGATGCCCATCATCGCGGCGAAATCGTCGCTGCCGGATTCACTTTTCGCAACAACCCCGAGCAAGGGCAGGGCATCAATTGCTTGCGCCTGCGTGCTGATGTTGCTGACTTCACGCTCAACGTCCGCCGCCAATTCGCTGCGACCGCTGCTGACCAGTTTGTCCCGCGCCAGCGACAATTTGCCGAGATGTTGTGAGGCGGCAAGCAGCGGCGTCAGGTAACCCGAGTTGCCGTTGGCGTAGGTGCTGAGTTGTTCAAGGCTGGCGCTCAGTTCGCGTTCGGCCTGCAACAGCAGCGCCTGCGGATCACCGGCCAGTTTGCCGGCGGCGAGCAAGTCGGTTTTGCTGAATTCATCCAGCTCCGCCAGGCTCGGGCGCACGGTATCGGCCAGCGCCGGCGGCAGTTCGCCGAGTTCTTTGTGCAAGCCATCAATGGCCTGACTGGCGGCGCTCAGGCGCAAGGCGTCGCCGCTGGCGAGGTAATCCTCAACGTTACGGGCGACCTCGTTCTGAAATTGCTGTGACAACCCCAGATACCGCTCCATCAATAGATACGGGCGTTCGAGGGCTTTTTGCGACCACCACAGCGTGGCGCCGAGTGCGACACACACGGCGACCAGCAGCAGGGTATTGAGATTGGTGAGCAACTTCAGGCGCATGACGGCTACCAACGGCAGAAATGGTAAGCGCCTGAATTTATTGCGGTTCTGTTACAAGGTTATGACCGAATCAGTGGAATCTGATGAAAAGGTGGCACTTTGCTTTGATTCCCGCGCCGACTGCACGCGATTGCGTCCGGCACCCTTGGCGCGGTACAGCGCCTCGTCGGCCTGACTGGCCATCATCAGGCTGTCGCAGTCGTCGTGCATTTCCACCACGCCGGCGCTGAAGGTGCACCACAAATCCTGCGGTTGTGCCGGGTAATGAATCTCGGCGAAGCGCTGACGAATTTCGTCGAGCACTTTGTGCGCAGCCTCTATATCCGTGTCGGGCATGACGATGGCGAATTCTTCGCCGCCGTAACGGCCGATGAAATCGGTCTTGCGCAAACGCTGTTTAAGGAACAGTGCGAGGCTCTTGATCACGCGGTCGCCCATCGGGTGGCCGTGGCTGTCGTTGACCCGTTTGAAGTGGTCGATGTCGAGCATCGCAAAGCTTAGCGGCTTGCTCTCGCGGCGGGCGCGGAACGAGCAGTCTTCGAGCAATTGCAGAATGTGCGTGTGGTTGTACAAACCGGTGAGGCTGTCGCGCACCATCCGTGCTTTCAGATTGCGCGCACGGGCCGCGCGGTTGCGCACGGTGGTGATGAGGTGGCGCGGCTTGATCGGCTTGGTCAGGAAGTCATCGCCGCCCTCGCTCATCGCGTCGAGCTGTTTGTCCAGATCGTCCTCGGCCGACAGATAGATGATCGGCACGCTGACATAACGGTCGTTGTGGCGAATCACCTTAGCCAGCTCGGTGCCGGTGCAGGCCGGCATGTACATATCGAGGATGATCAGATCCGGCTGGAAATCGGCCAGTTCGGCCATCGCCTGAATCGGTTCGATCAGCGTGCGCGTGACGATGCCGGCGCTGTTGAGCAGACGCTCGGTGTGCAGGGCCTGCGCACGCGAGTCGTCGATGATCAGCACTTTATAAGGTTCGTACTGGGCGACGCAGGTGAGAACCTCGATTTTCTCCAGCAGGCTCGACGCTTCGAGGGTGCCGGTGAGGAATTCCTGGCCGCCGGCGCGCACGGCGGCGAGACGGGTCGGGGTGTCGGTTTCGTGCAGGCTGAAGAACAGCAGCGGCAGCGGTTCATCCAGACCGACTTGCGCTTCGGCGGCGAGTTTCAGGCCGATGCCGGCTCCGCTGAAGTCCACGTCCATGACGATGGCGGCGGGCAAGCGCTCGACCATCGACGAACGAAAGGCTGCCACGCTGTCCAGCGCCTGTGCGCTGAGACCGAAAAATTCCAGTTGTTTGGCCAGTCGCTCGGCGCGGTCGTGATCCTGCAGCATCACGTAGATCGGCTTGCGCAGCGGCGGCAGGAAGGTCTGGTCGAGTTGATCGCCGTGACGCAGGCCGGTGCGCGACAAACGCTGCATCAAACGATTGAGGTCGGTGATCAGACCGCTGCTGAGACGGCCGCGATTGGCGTCCACCGCTTGCAGCGATTGACTGATGTGGTGCGCCAGTTGCGTGTGTTCGGGCTGTTCGAAGCGCTCGGCAAAACGCAGCAGGCGCAAGTTCGCCTCGCTCAGTTCGGCGAGGTCGACGGTGGACCACTCACTGCGTTGCAGGCGCTGCCATATCTCAAGAATCTGACGTGCCTGATGAATTACCCGCTGGGCAAAGTGGTGCTTGAGACGCTCACGGCTGGGGTCTTCTGGCTCGGTCATATCCTGACTACTAGTTAGGCTGCATGCTGAGGGCGACTGGTGGCTCTATGCTAGCACCTCTTTTCCCTTACACGAGCGTCGTACTGCAATAATCTGCAATGCGTCATCATTCAGTTTCTGACCGATCGGTTTTGTTTTCGACCTGCTCGTCGGTGAAGTCCCCGTGATCTGGGGGCGTTATAGAGGCAGGGTGATTTTCGGATGAGTTTTTTGCCCACGCTTTTATCATCGCGGTGAATGCGCTTTTCGATTGTTTTCAAGCGCCTGCATGCGTGTGAAGGGCGCTCGGGCATCAGGGAAACCCTTAGTTCGGCGCGAAGCGTCATTTGCCCACATGATTTGCGGCTTATCTTTACGCGCGGGTGCCCGGCTCTGGCACGTTGTTGTATGGTTGTGGTCGAACCGTTGAACCCAAGTGATTGAAAGGATATCGCCATGCTGGACTGGAAAAACCGCGCGGGCAGCGCGCCTGAACGTGCCGCCGAGCCCAAGTCGGCCACCCGCAGCTATGTTGGCGGGCTGCTGTTCAGCCGCGCATTGGCCACACTGATCGGCATTTATCTGCTGGTGACCATCGGCCTCGGCTGGTACTGGAGCCAGGAGCCGGCGCTGTTTCCGGTCGCACAAAACGCGCAAGTGGCTGCCGAGAAAGAAGGCAAGCAAATGGTCATCGGCTACACCACGGTCGAAACCCTGAAGACCGTCGCCGGCACCTTGCTCAACAAACCGGGCGGTTACATTTCCAACGACCGCTTCCCGCCAGGCTTGTGGATGGACAACACGCCAAGCTGGGAATACGGCGTGCTGGTTCAGGTGCGCGACCTGACCCGTGCCCTGCGCAAAGACTTCGCCCGTTCGCAATCGCAGTCGGCGGAAGACGCCGATCTGGCCAAGGCCGAGCCGCGTTTCAACTTCGACAACAAGAGCTGGGTTCTCCCTTCAAGCGAGTCCGAGTATCAGGAAGGCATCAACTCGCTGAGCCGTTATCAGGCGCGCCTGTCGGATCCGAGCCAGAAAAACGCACTGTTTTATGCGCGTGCTGACAACCTGAACAACTGGCTGGGCGATGTCGGCACCCGTCTGGGCTCGCTGTCGCAACGACTGTCGGCCAGTGTCGGTCGGGTCAAGCTGAACACCGCGCTGAAAACCGAAACCCCGGCGGTGGGTGAAGTGCCGCAGGTCGATGAGGAAATCGTCGAAACCCCGTGGATGCAGATCGACAACGTGTTCTATGAAGCACGCGGTCAGGCCTGGGCGCTGTCGCACTTGCTGCGCGCTATCGAAGTCGACTTCGCCGATGTACTGGCGAAGAAGAACGCCACCGTCAGCGTGCGTCAGATTATTCGTGAGCTGGAAGCCTCGCAGGAACCGGTGTGGAGTCCTATGATTCTGAACGGTAGCGGCTTCGGCGTGCTGGCCAACCACTCGCTGGTCATGGCCAACTATATTTCCCGTGCGAACGCTGCTGTGATCGATCTGCGTCAACTGCTTAATCAGGGATGAGTCATGTCCGATAGCGCGAAAGAGGCGGCGCACCGTGCCGCCTCCGATGCCGAACAGATTGCCTGGGTCGACGAGCAGGACAACCTGCTCGGCGCTCTGGTGCGCGCCGATCTGCGCGAACGCGGGCTGATCGGTCGCGGCACTTACATCATGCTGTTCAATTCTGCCGGTGAGCTTTGCGTGCATCGGCGCACTTTGAGCAAGGCGATTTATCCCGGTTATTGGGACGTCGCGGCGGGCGGCATGGTGCAGGCTGACGAGACTTACGCCGAGTCGGCCGCCCGTGAGTTGGAAGAAGAGCTGGGCGTCAGCGGCGTGGAGTTGACCGCTCACGATCATTTCTACTTCGAAGACACTGGCAACCGACTCTGGTGTTCGGCGTTTTCCGCCGTCTGGGACGGCCCGCTGAAACTGCAGCCGGAAGAGGTGCTGGAAGCGCGCTTTATTCCGGTCGAGCAGGTCATGCAGGAAATCCGGCAAAAGCCTTACTGCCCGGACTCGCTGGCCGCGTTGAAGCGCTATCTCAAGGCGCAACAAAGCGACGTCGCAAAGAACACATAAATTGGCGCTGATTGGCACTTAGCAATCGGGTTTTTTGCCGTTACACTGCGCGACCTTTTCAAGCTGCACCGAATAGTTTGAGGTTGGCCTGATTGACTGCTGGCCTGTGGAGAATCTGTAGGAGCTGCCGAAGGCTGCGATCTTTTGATCTTGGCCTTTAAAAAAGATCAAAAGATCGCAGCCTTCGGCAGCTCCTACATTTCAGCAATTGAGCAGTCCAGGAATCGATATCCGGTGCAGTAGCGCTGCCCCTGCCTGAGTGGGGCTTCGCGGTCGATGACCTTGCCCAAGGTCGCGATCAGTCTTTGTCCTCCCAAGAGGATTGCCGGTGGCCAAAAAAGCCGCATCCTTCGCCGCCCTTGGTGGCCTGGTATTTTCCACCGACGCAGGTCGTCATTGCCCGGAATGCAGTAAGCCGGTGGACGCCTGTATCTGCAAACAAACCGTGATCCCGGCAGGGGACGGCATTGCCCGCGTGCGTCGCGAGAGCAAGGGCCGCGGCGGCAAGACGGTGACCACCATCACCGGCGTGCCACTGGCCGAAGACGCGCTCAAAGAGTTGGCGACAACGTTGAAGAAACGTTGCGGCACTGGCGGGGCGCTGAAAGACGGGATCATCGAAATCCAGGGCGATCATGTCGAGCTACTCTTGGCTGAGCTGATCAAGCACGGTTTCAAAGCGAAGAAGTCCGGCGGCTAGCAGCCTCTGTGAAATCCATCTGCGGCTTGATCCGGCGCTGAAATACTTCAGATCCGGCGTCGTCTCCATGGTTTTCACAGAGCCTGTTCATGACCGGTTTCTAAACTCCACGCGGTCAGCGCGGTCTACCGCCGCGCTGACGAATCGTCATTTTCATTCTTTAGACTGCGCCAGCCTGCGATCAGGCGACGCACTATGACTTCTTTATAGGGGACTTCGATGTCCGTACGACGCACACGTAAAGACGATGGCAGCCAATGGACAGTTGCGGACAGCCGCAGTGTTTACGGGATTCGCCATTGGGGGGCCGGGTATTTCGCGATCAATGAAGCCGGTCGCGTCGAAGTTCGTCCGAACGGCCCGAGCAGCTCGCCTATCGACCTGTTCGAGCAAGTCGACCAACTGCGCAAAAGCGGTTTGTCCTTGCCGTTGCTGGTTCGTTTCCCCGACATCCTGCAAGACCGTGTCCGCCAGTTGACCGGCGCCTTCGATGCGAACATCGAACGTCTGGAATACCAGAGCAAGTACACCGCGCTGTACCCGATCAAGGTTAACCAGCAAGAAGCGGTGATCGAGAACATCATCGCCACCAAGGACGTCTCCATCGGTCTGGAAGCTGGCTCCAAGCCTGAGCTGCTGGCCGTCCTGGCGCTGGCGCCGAAGGGCGGCACCATCGTCTGCAACGGTTACAAGGATCGCGAGTTCATTCGTCTGGCGCTGATGGGTCAGAAGCTTGGCCACAACGTATTCATCGTCATCGAGAAAGAATCCGAAGTCGCTCTGGTGATCGAAGAAGCCGCCTCGCTGAAGGTCAAACCACAGGTCGGCCTGCGCGTGCGTCTGTCGTCGCTGGCCTCGTCGAAGTGGGCGGACACCGGTGGCGAGAAATCCAAATTCGGTCTGTCGGCGGCGCAACTGCTGTCGGTGGTCGAGCGCTTCCGCGCGGCCGGTCTGGATCAGGGCATTCGCCTGCTGCACTTCCACATGGGTTCGCAGATTGCCAACCTCGCTGACTATCAGCACGGTTTCAAAGAAGCGATCCGTTACTACGGCGAACTGCGTAACCTCGGTCTGCCGGTCGATCACATCGACGTCGGTGGCGGTCTGGGCGTCGACTACGACGGCACGCACTCGCGCAACGCCAGCTCGATCAACTACGACATGGACGATTACGCCGGTGTCGTGGTCGGCATGCTCAAGGAATTCTGCGATGCGCAGGCCCTGCCGCATCCGCACATCTTCTCCGAAAGCGGCCGCTCGCTGACCGCGCACCACGCGATGCTGGTGGTGCAGGTGACTGACGTCGAGAAGCACAACGACGAAATCCCGCAGATCGAAAACAAAGAAGCGCTGCCGGAAACCGTGCAGTGGCTGGTTGACCTGCTCGGCCCGACCGACATCGAAATGGTCACCGAAACCTACTGGCGCGCGACTCACTACATGAGCGACGTGGCTGCGCAGTACGCCGACGGCAAGCTGACATTGGCCGAGAAAGCCTTGGCTGAGCAGTGCTACTTCGCCGTGTGCCGCCGCCTGCACAACTCGCTGAAAGCCCGTCAGCGTTCGCACCGTCAGGTGCTCGACGAGCTCAACGACAAACTGGCCGACAAGTACATCTGCAACTTCTCGGTGTTCCAGAGCCTCCCGGACACCTGGGCGATCGATCAGGTACTGCCGATCATCCCGCTGCACCGTCTCGACGAAGAGCCGCTGCGCCGTGCCGTGCTGCAAGATCTGACCTGCGACTCCGACGGCAAGATCAATCAGTACGTCGACGAGCAGAGCATCGAAACCAGTCTGCCGGTACACGGTTTGAATGAAGGCGAAGACTATCTGCTGGGCGTGTTCCTCGTCGGCGCCTATCAGGAAATCCTTGGCGACATGCATAACCTGTTCGGTGACACCGACTCGGTGAACATCTACCAGAATGCCGATGGCAGCGTGTACCACGCCGGCATCGAGACCCACGACACCATCGAAGACATGCTGCGTTACGTGCACTTGTCGCCGGAAGAACTGATGACCCACTACCGCGACAAGTGCGCCAGTGCCCGCATCAGTGCCAGCGAGCGCACGCAATTCCTCGATGCCTTGCGTCTGGGTCTGACCCGCTCCTCCTACCTGTCTTCCTGACGGCAGGTTGTCCTTAAACCGGGTTGTCTGAAATTTTCCCCACTGGCTGTGGAAAATTCGGATAACCCGGTGGGACATATCCCAACTTCCCCGCGAAATCCTTGGCCATCCCGGCCAGCAAAGTCATCCGGTCTGCTTTTCGCGTAGGTCATTTCCTAAGTTGTACTTCGGCACTCTACTCAGCCATGGGTCTCGGCGAGAATCCCCGGCCGCCCCTCCTGTAGAGATCCGCCTATGTTTGATCCAGTCAACGAGCCGACCTTTCGTCTCGATGTAGCGGGTCTGTCCGACGCCTTTGAAGTGCTGGCGTTTACCGGTAACGAAGCCCTCAGCGAACCCTTTGCGTTCGAGATCGATGTGTTGATCGACGATGTGCAACTGGATCTCGCCGGTCTGCTGCACCGCTCGGTGTTCCTGCATTTCGATGCGCTGCGCAACGGTGTGCACGGGCAATTGCACAGCCTGGTTCAGCACGAGCATGGCCCGGGCGTCCGCCTGTGTCGCGCGCGGTTGGGGCCAAAATTGAACTGCCTGGCGTTGCGTTTCAGTCAGCGGGTGTTCAGTGGTTGCTCGGTGCCGCAAATTCTCGCGCAAGTGCTCAAAGAGCACGGGATCAGCGGTGGGCAGCGACGCTTCGAGCTGGGCGGCGACTATCCGCCGTTGGCGTTCTGCACCCAATACCGCGAGTCCGACCTGCAACTGCTGCAGCGGTTGTGCGCGCAGGCGGGCATCCACTATCACTTCGAGCATCGGCGTGACGGCCATTGTCTGGTGTTCGGTGACGATGTCGCGCAATTGCCTCGGGCCGGTGCCGCGCAATTTGCTGACGTGATAGAAGACGAAGCGCCGGCGGTGCGTCGCTGGCAATTGCACAACGCATGGTCGCCGAGCGAGGGCGGTACGCAAGCGGCGCAGAGGGCCGAGGGCGAAACTGATCTGGCCTGCTTGCGCAGCGGTCGCTGGCTGCCGCTGGCGGGTCATCCGTTTGCCGAGTGCAATCGTGAATGGCTGCTGTCGCGCGTTGAACATCACGCTGACATGTCCCTCGAACAGCCTTACGCCAACCGGATTTTCGCGGTCTTACAGGATGCCGCGCCGGTACCGGAAACCGTGCCCGCGCGCCCACGCATGCACAGTTTGCAACGGGCCTGGGTGGTGGCGGTCGACGAGCCGCGTCCGGATCGCTCGCGGCCGGTGGCGGTGCAGTTCGACTGGCTGTATCAGGGCGAAGGCGCTGCGGCCAGTCATTGCTGGCTGCCGCTGGCGCCGGCGTTGGCCGACCAGGCGCTGCCCTTGCTGCGCGAAGGGGTCGAGGTGGTGGTGAGTTTTCTTGAAGGCGATCCGGATCAACCGGTGATCAGCGGGGTTTTACAGGCGCCGCTGGCCGATGAAGAGCCTGAAGAAGAAAACCCGTTGCCGGAGCAGATCATCACCGAAGGCATGCCGCAATGGCTGAAGTCGGCGCAACCGTTGCTGCTGCTGTGCCTGATCCCCGGCGGCGGCAGTTACAACCATTGTCGCGAAGCTATTTGCAGCTGCCGATTGGTCAGTGAACTCGACCAGAGCGGTCGCGGATGAGCGACGTCATGCTCGAACCGCTGGCGCAATGGCTGCTGCTCGATGTCCAGGAAGCACCGCAGGCGCTGAAGAATCTGCGTGAAGAGTTTGCCGGCTTGCGGCACTTCTGGCTGTTCGATGCCACGGAGTTTCAACCGCTGCGCGAGCACGGGCCGTTGTTGATCGAGTTGCACGACAGCGAGGCGCTGCTGGAATGCTGTCAGCGTGACCCGCAGACCTGGCGCGGCTTGTTGCTGGACAGCGAAGTGTCGAGCGCGGAATTGCTTCTGCATTTGCGGCGCATGCTCACCGTGTCGTTCGGCCTGCATCACCGGGCGCTGCTGAGTTACTACAACCGCCAGACTGCGAGCTATTTCTTCGACGCTTGCGATGCCCGCGAATTGAGCCGTTGGCTCGGGCCGATTCAGCAGTTGCGCTGGTACGGTGGCACCTGGGCCGACCGGGCGATTGGCAGTCACGGCTGGCAGCAATTGCGCAATCCACGCTTGGCGGTGGCGCCGCTCGGGGTTGAAGAAAATCTGACCGCGCAGCAACGCGAGCGCCTGCAAACCTGTCTGCTGGAGCAGCACATCTGGTGCTGGTGCCAATCGCTTGGAACCGACTACGCGACGATGGCCTCCCATGTTCAACAAGGTCTGGCGCTGGGCTTCAGCGATCGTGGCGTGCTCGACGGCTGGTTGTGGCTACGCTTGCTGCATCCGCGCGCTGTGTTGGTGCCGCCACCGGCGGGATTGACCCAGCAGGAAGGGCTCGACCATGTGCGTCGTCAGTGGCAGAACGATCAACCCTGAAACAGAGGTTCGGCATCCATGGCAGGCACTTTGCGGCAACGGTTTGGCGTGTTGATCGGCGGGATTTTGCTGGTGGTGCTGGGCGGTTGTTCGCCGGTGAAGGTGCTCAACGCCCTGACGCCCGAAGATACCTTCGATAAAACCGCTGGCATTGCCTACGGTGACGATCCACGGCAGAAGCTCGACGTCTATGTGCCGCGTCATCCGCTCAAGGATGCGCCAGTGGTGGTGTTTTTCTACGGCGGCAGCTGGAATACGGGCGACCGAACGGATTACACCTTTGTCGGCGAAGCGCTGGCGTCGCGGGGGATTGTCGCAGTGGTGGCGGATTATCGGCTGTATCCGCAGGTGCGTTATCCACTGTTTCTCGAAGACGGCGCGCGGGCGGTGGCGTGGGCCAAGGCACACATCAGTGAATATTCAGGGAATCCGCAGCGCCTGTATTTGATGGGGCACAGCTCCGGCGCCTACAACGCGGCGATGCTGGCGCTGGATGGCGATTTGCTGGGGAAGGTCGGCATGTCGCCGAAGGAACTCCGCGGCTGGATCGGTCTGGCCGGGCCGTATGATTTTCTGCCGATCGAGAACCCTGATGTGCGCCCGGTGTTCTTCTGGCCGAATTCGCCGCCGCAATCGCAGCCGATCAATCACGTCAGTCGCGGCGCGCCACCGGCGTTGCTGATTGCTGCGAGCAAGGATGATCTGGTCAACCCGACGCGCAACACCGGCGGCCTCGCTCGCAAACTGCGCGAAGCCGGGGTGCCGGTGCAAGATTTGTATTACTCGCGGCCCAGCCACATCACATTGGTGGCGACACTGTCACGACCATTGCGGCGATTGGCGCCGGTGCTCGATCAGGTGGTCGGTTTTATCGAGCACACGCCCACTCAATGAGCGCCACCGTTGAACCAGCCGTCATTGCGTTTGAGCCACAGCGCTTGCGCGCCGAGCGTCAGGCTGCGCAAGACCATGAACAGCAGAAACGTTATCCACAGGCCGTGATTGCCCAGACCTTGCAGCGCCCAGGCGAAGGGCAGCAGCAGAACCACGGTCATCAACATGCCATTGCGCATTTCCCGCGCGCGGGTGGCGCCGATGAACAGGCCATCGAGCAAGTAGCTCCACACCGCAATCAACGGCAGCACGGCGAGGTAGGGCAGGTAGATGAATGCGGTGTCGCGCACGCTCTGGATGTTGGTCTGCATCTCGATAAACAGATGCCCGCCGAGCAGAAACAGCACGGCAAAACCGACGCTGGCGATCAATGACCATCCGCCAGCCACCACCAGCGATCGACGCAACGCAAGGCGATCACGCGCGCCGATGGCGTGGCCGCAGAGGGCTTCGACGGCGTGGGCCAGACCGTCGAGGGCGTGGGCGGTCAGCAGCAAGCCGTTGAGCAGCAACGCGTTGGCGGCGACGGTCGCATCGCCCAGCCGCGCGCCTTGCACAGTGATCAGGAAAAATACCGATTGCAGGGCGAGGCTGCGGATGAAAATGTCGCGATTGACCGCCAGCAGTGGGCGCCAGCTCTGCCACAGCTTCAACGCCGCCCAGGCAATGTGCCCCGGATACGCGCGCAGGGCTTTGCGGGTCATGTAGAGGCCGAGCAAGGCGCCGCTCCATTCGGCGATCACCGAAGCGCGGGCCGAACCGACCACGCCCCAGTCCAGACCGATGACGAACCACAGATTGAGGGCGATGTTGATCAGGTTGGTACTGAGCAGAATCGCCAGCGGCGCCCGCGCGTTCTGCGTGCCGAGGAACCAGCCGACCAGCGCATAACTGGCCAGCGCCGCCGGCAGGCCGAACAGCCGCGTATGGAAAAACTCCCGGGTGAGCTGATCCAGCTCCGCCGACGGCTGCATGAAATGCAGAGCCACGCCGCTCAACGGCACGCCGAGGGTGCCGAGCACCAGCGCCAGACCCATCGCCAGCAGCAACCCTTGCAAGAGAATCTGTCGCAACGCCGCGCCGTCACTGCGCCCGGCTGCTTGCGCGGCAAAACCGGTAGTGCCCATGCGCAGAAAACCCATGGCCCAGGCGAGAAAGGTGTACAGACTGGCGCCGACCGCCACTGCACCCAATTGATGGGCGTGGGGCAAATGGCCGATGACAGTGCTGTCGACCAGCGCCACCAGCGGCACGGAAATATTCGAAAGGATCATCGGCGCAGCCAGCGCCCAGACCTTGCGGTGAGTCGGGCGGTCGCGCCAGTCGGTGGTCAGGTTGGACATGCGGGCTCCTTGGGGGAGCGGCATTGTAGCGATTAACGCAATCCCCTGTAGGAGTGAGCCTGCTCGCGATAGCGGTGTGTCAGCTAGAGATGTTTCAACTGAACCACCGCTATCGCGAGCAGGCGAAGGCCTACAGGAGGGCGGTGGTGTCAGTGAATAATCCAGCTCAGCAACCACAACCCCAGCAACAACCAGATAATCCCGGCAATGATCGACGCATTCATAAACGCCCGAATCGCCGACCACAACAGCATCAACCCGACAATCAGCGCGATGATGCTGATGATCGACGTGTCCATCCCCAGCGTCTTCGCCAGCCCGTCGACAAAGTTGCCGCCGGCATTGCTCAGAATATTGAACAGCCCGCTGAGGCCATCGACGATAAAGCGGATCACCGACCCGAGCGCCTGGCCGAGCCATTCGAAAAAGCTTTCTACCTGCATGTGTGCATCCTGATGAAAGAGCTGAGCCTTGGGCCACAACGCAGGTGGCCGAGTTCCCTGCATGATAGTGGGTTTACACCGCCCTTGTAGGAGTGAGCCTGCTCGCGATAGCGGTGTGTCAGTCAACGGTGATGTTGAATGCAATGGCGTCATCGCGAGCAGGCTCACTCCTACAGGGTTTGCGCTTGCCTTCAGCGGGCATCCGCTTGAAGCTATACGCCTTCAGGAGAGCCCGATGAACCTTGTTGAACTGACCGAACGCCTGCACGCCATTCGCGACCGCAATGACTGGCGGCAATTTCACAGCCCGAAAAACCTCGCCATGGCCGCCAGCGTCGAGATGTCTGAGCTGGTGGAAATCTTCCAGTGGCTGAGCGAAGACCAGTCGCGCCAGTTGCCCGCTGACAAACTCGCCCATGCCGGGCAGGAAGTCGGCGATATCGTGCTGTACCTGTTGCTGCTGTGCAGCGAGTTGGGGTTGGACATGAATGAAGTGGTGCGCGCCAAGCTCGCCGACAGCGAACGGCGGTTCAGCTGATGAGCGACCGCCATTTCGATCAGTTGGCGACGCGTTTCGCCGAAAAAATCTACGGCGGTGCCAAAGGCGCGATTCGCCTCGCGGTGTTGCAGGCCGACCTCGTTGAAGCGCTGCCGGATCGTCCGTTGCGTGTGCTCGACATCGGCGGTGGTCTCGGCCACATGTCGCTGTGGCTGGCCGAGCGTGGCCACGACGTGACCTTCACCGAACCGGCCGAGCCGATGCTCGAAGGTGCGCGCCAGCGTTTCGCCGAAGCCGGGCAGACCGCGACGTTTATTCAGGCGCCGTGGCAGGAATTGCTTGGGCAACTCACCGAACCGTATGACCTGGTGATCTGCCACGCCGTGCTCGAGTGGCTCGCCGAACCCCACGCGATCCTGCCGGTGCTGCATCAATTGACCAAGCCCGGCGGCTGGCTGTCGTTGGCGTTCTACAACCGTGACGCGCTGATCTACCGCAACCTGCTCAAAGGCCATTTCAAGAAAATGCGCAAGAACGACATGGCCGGTGAAAAGCAGAGCCTGACCCCGCAGCAACCACTCGATCCGCGCGAATTGGCAACGCAACTCGAAGGGTTGTGGCAGGTCGAAACTCAAAGCGGGATCCGGGTTTTCCACGACTACATGCCGGTGGAGTTTCAGGCCCGCGCCGAACTCGTCGATTTGCTCGAGATGGAGCTCGCTCATCGTCGTCACCCAAGCTTCGCCGGGCTTGGGCGTTACTTGCACTGGATCTGCCGGCCGATCTGATCGGAGCGCGAAATGAAAGCTCAATCCGGGTTATTGCTGATCTGTCTGGGGTTGGCCGCCTGCGAGGGCAGCAACCCTTATGTGGCGCAATCGCGGCCCTTGCCGCCGGCGCCGCCGCAAGCCGCCAACACCTTTGATCGCAGTGCTTATCCGGCGCCGCCGCGTGATTACGGGCGCTATCGCAGTTGGGCCTGGCTCAACGGCCAATTGCCGCCGGGCACGGCATGGGCGGATTCGGCGCAAGTGGCCGAGGCAGTCAGCAACGCGCTGGATCAACGAGGTCTGCGCCCGCTGCACGACAATCGTCCGGCCGACCTGTTGGTCAGCGCCAACCTGAGTCTGCAAACACGCTTGCGTCAGGTGCAGGACGATTACGGCTACTACGGCGGCGGATACAGTGGCTATGATCGTTATGGTCGGGGTTACGGGATGTACAACAGCGTGCCGATCGTGCGCACGTACTCCGAACAAGTGGTCGTCGTTCAGGTGGATCTGTTCGACGCCGGTACCGGACAACCGGTCTGGAGTTCCAGCGCCGAAACAGGCACCCGTGGCAACCAGAGTGATCAAGCTGATTCGATCCGGGAGGCTGTGGAAAAGGCCATGTCGGCGTATCCTCCCAGTTAGCTTCTTGCAAATGAGAAGCTTGTGCAGGTCATGTCTTCTACCGGAGAAAAACCATGTTCCGTCGTCTCGCCTTACTGGCCATGGCCGCGTTGCTCAGCGCCTGCGCCGCCAATCAGGTCAATCATGACTTCGACGCCAGCCGCGATTTTGCTGCGTATCGCAACTGGAGCTGGAAAGAACCCGCCCTGCAATATCGCCCGGATGATCCACGGATCAAAAGCGACCTGACCGAGCAACGCATCCGCCAGGCCGTCACCGATCAACTCGATCAGCGCGGTTTGCGCCCGGCCGCTGCCGGGGCCAAGGGTGATTTGAGTGTGCAGACTTACTTGATCGTCGAGGATCGTCAGCAGCAAGTGACGACCAACTACGGCGGCGGTTGGGGTGGCCCGTGGAATGGCTACTGGGGCGCGCCGATGTACAACGAAACACGCAACATCACCTACAAAGTCGCGACCATCCAGATCGACTTGCTCGACGGCAAAGACGGCAAACTGGTGTGGCGCGGCAGCGACGAGCAGATGCTCGCCAGCAAACCGAACCCGGAAGACCGCAGCAACGCCATCCGCGAGACCGTCACCCGGATCCTCGCCAACTACCCACCGCGCTGAAATCCCAATCCCTGTAGGAGCCGAGCTTGCTCGCGAAGACGGTGTGTCAGGCAGATCAATGCTGAATGACCCGTCGCTTTCGCGAGCAAGCTCGGCTCCTACAGGTTTTTATGGTGTTCAGAAGAATTGTGGGCACCTCGGTCACTGTGGGAGCCGGGCTTGCCCGCGAAGAGGCCGGCACTTTCAACATTAATGTGGCAGACAGTTCGCTTTCGCGAGCAAGCTCGCTCCCACAGGTTTTTGAGGTGTTCACAGAATTTGTAGGCACCTCGGTCATTGTAGGAGCAGAGCTTGCTCGCGAAGACGGTGTGTCAGGCAGATCAATGCTGAATGCCCCACCGCTTTCGCGAGCAAGCTCGGCTCCTACAGGTTTTTATGGTGTTCAGAAGAATTGTGGGCACCTCGGTCACTGTGGGAGCCGGGCTTGCCCGCGAAGAGGGCGGCACATTCAACATTGATTTGGCAGACAGTTCGCTTTCGCGAGCAAGCCTGCTCCCACAGGTTTTTGGGGTGTTCACAGAATTTGTGCGCACCTCGGTCACTGTGGGAGCCGGGCTTGCCCGCGAAGAGGGTGGCACATCCAACGTTGATGTGGCAGACAGTCCGCTTTCGCGAGCAAGCTCGGCTCCTACAGATTTTGTGCTGTGTGCGCTGGCGTGTTGCCAGCAGTGTTGCTCGGTCGCGTCTACACTCAATCGCATCAATGGAGGTTGCGCTCGGCAGTGCGCCGGCAAAGGAGTGCGCCATGTCGCCTCGTTCGCAGTTCAATGGCCCGGCCCGGCAACGCGGGGCGATCGGGTTGATGGCGGCTGCCACGCTGAGTGTGGCGCTGGTGGCGATGCTGTTGGTGGTCGACACCGGGCGCTTGTACATGGAGCAGCGCAAATTGCAGCGGGTGGTGGATAACGCCGCGCTGGAAGCGGTGAGCCGTGGCGGCAACTGTCTGCCCGGTTTGACCGCTGCCACTTACGCCGGGCAAAGCGCGGTGCGTAATGGTTTTACCGTCGATGCCAACAACACCCTCGCCACCACCTGTGGTTCGTTAGTCACGGCCGCGACCGGATTGCGCTCGTTTACCGTGGATGCCACGCAAGTGGCAGCGGTGCGCGTAGTCGGCAGTCACACCCTCACCACCAGTTTTGCCGGCGGCGTGCAGGCGTTGTTCAGCGGCACGGCGGTCAGCCTCAACACCACGCTTAACGCCACGGCCGTCGCCGCGAAACCCCAGCCGACCATCGCCCAACTGAACATTCGCAGCACGTTGGCCACGATCAATACCGCGCAATCGAACATCCTCAATCCGCTGTTTTCCGGGCTGCTCGGCGGTAACGTCAACCTCACGGCGCTGGGCTGGGACGGCTTGCTCAAAACCGATATCAACCTGCTCAGCTACCTCAATCAATTGGCGATCAACCTCAACGTCGCCGCCGGTAATTACACGCAACTGCTCAACACCCAGGCCACGGTCACTCAACTGATTCAGGCCGCCGCGACGGTGGTGCAACTCAACGGCGCGACGGCGGAGGTGATCACCGCGCTGGGCCAGTTGCAGGTGGCGGCGATCAACGCGGCGCCGGTCAAACTTGGCGATATTCTGCAATTGCAGACCGGCACCACGGCGGCGGGGCTCGACGCTAATCTGCAACTGCTGCAACTGGTGCAGGGCGTGATTCAACTGGCCAACAGCAAAAGCGCGGTGGCGGCGACGTTGCCGATCAGTGTGTTGGGGCTGGCGAATGTCACGGTGAAAGTGAAGGTGATCGAGCCGCCGCAGTTTTCTGCGATTGGTGATCCGGCGCTGGCCAAGGTCGATCCGCTGGGGGCGAACCGGATTTATGTGCGCACTGCGCAAATTCGCACGCTGATTTCAACGAATCTACCGGTGCTGAGCGGCGTGACCGGGCTGACCAACGCCGTGCTTGGACTAGTCGGTGCATTGACGCCGACGCTCAATGCGCTGCTGAGTCTGGACTTGGTCGGCACGCTGAACTCGCTGGGCTGCCTGCTTGGCGCGGGTTGCGAGCAACTGGATCCGCAACTGCTGCCGACGCCGCGCATCGACATCAGCCTGGATGTTGGCGGTGCGAAAAGTTATGTCACCGATTTCCGCTGCCCGACGGGCGCTACCGGCACCAAAAGCCTGACCGCCCACACCATCACGTCGATTGCCGACCTCAAACTCGGCAAGATCGACGCGACCAATGCGTTCTCTTCGGCTGCCGAACCGACGGTGGCGCCGTTGGCATTGATCGATCTGGGTATCGTCACCTGCCACAAAATCCTCGGGCTCGGAACCTGTGATGCATCCACCCACGTCCCTTTCGGCGCCGGCGGTATCGGCATCATGCTCGACACCAGCGTCGCGCAAAACTCGCAGGATCTGGTGTTCTCCAGCTCAACGCCGTTCGCCACCCCGGCCAACCTGAAATTGCCGCCGAGCATTCAGGCGGCCGTGCCGACTACCAACATCGTCAACAGCCTGTCGAACACGCTGGCGGGGGTTAACCTGATTGTCTATCGACCGCTGGGTAGCAATCCGTTGGGTGCCATTGTCACGGGCGTCGCGTCACTGATCAGTGACGTCACCAACCGTTTACTCCCAGCGGTCACCGCTGTGCTGAGTCCCTTGCTGGATCCTATTCTCAACAACCTGCTAAAAAGCCTAGGCATCAACCTGATGGACGTCGACGTCGGCGCCAACATGACCTGCGGGCAAACCGGCAAAGCCTATCTAGTCATCTAATCGTCCGCCGCAATCGGCAGTTCAATACAAAACCGCGCGCCCTCGACCGAGTTGCGCACGCTCAAAAGCCCACCCATGTTGTCGATGATCCCGTAACTCACCGACAGCCCCAACCCCGTGCCGACACCAATCGGTTTGGTGGTAAAAAACGGCTCGAAAATCCGCTCGAGCAAACGCGGGTCAATGCCGCCACCGTTGTCCTCGACCCACAGCCTGACCTTCTCATCATCACGCTCGGCATAAATCGAAATCCACGGTTTGAAGCTCGAATCCTTCTCACGCTTGCTCAACAACGCATCGCGGGCGTTGACCATCAGGTTGATCAACACCTGCTCCAGTTGATCGACATAACCGCGCACCTGTACCTGAAAACCGGTGTCGCTGATGCGCAGATCCACGCCTTTGCCGCGCATGCCTTCAGCCAACAGCGACAACGTGCCTTCGATGGCGGAGGCCGGATTGAACAGTTGCTGCTCGATCTCCGAACGGCGGCCGAACACGCGCATGTGATCGACAACCTTCGCCGCACGCTGCACCTGCGCGTCGATGCGGTTGAGTTTGTCGGTCAGGTAATCGACCTGCACATCGCCATTACTCAAGCGCTTGAGCACGTTGACGATAGCCATGCGCATCACGTTCAGCGGCTGATTGATTTCGTGCGCCAACCCCGTGGCCATCTCGCCGAGGGTGGCCATTTTTGCGCTCTGCGTGAGTTGCTGCTGCGAGCGGCGCACTTCGGTGTTGTCGCGACCCACCGCTTGCACTTCGATCAACTGCCCGCGCTCATCGAACACACCGCGATCCGACCACACCCACCAGGCATGTTCGCGGCCAGGCAATTGCAGGCTGATTTCGGCGGTGCTCACCGGGTTGTCCGGGGTCAGCAGCGTCAGGCGCTGGACGAACGCGGCGCGCTGCTCGTCGGACATCCAGGTGCCCAGATCGATGCCCGGCAATTGCTCCGGCGTGCATTCCAGATAGTTAGCCAGTGGCCGGTTGCCGAAAGTCAGGGTCAGATCCGGACGATAGCGGCAGATCATCGCCGGTGAATCTTCGACCAGAATCCGATAGCGCTCTTCGCTTTGTTTGATCCGCTCAGCGGCCAGCGTCGCATCGGTGACATCCAGCCACAGGCCAACAGCTTCGACCGGCAAACCGAGGTCGTTGCGCAGCAGTTTGGCCTCGTCGAGCAGCCAGTGATAGTCGCCACGGCTGTCGCGCAATCGATAACGCGCACGCACCGAACCTTCGCGCAGCAGCTGCCGAGTACGCTGGAAATACACCTCGCGATCTTCCGGATGCAGGCGCTCGATCAGCGCCGCCGCGCTGCAATCCTCCAGACGCAAACCGAGCAATGGTTGCAGGCTGGCGCTGAAAAACGCCGGTTGCAACGCACCTTCGGCGTAGTGCTGCACGTAAATAACCGCCGGTGAACTGGCGATCAGATTGTCCAGCCGCGCATGGGCGGCGGCGGCCAGTTGTTGCTGGTTTTTGATGTCGCTGATGTCGAGCATGAAACCGACCAGCCGCCGGTGTTCGGCGCTGCCGGTGACTTGTCCTTGCACGCGAAACCACGTCGGCGCCTGCTCGTTATCCGCAGGGTGCAGACGCACGCTCAAGGTCAGCGGCTCGCCGTGTTGTTGCAGGGCGTGCAGTCCGCTGCGCATTTCCTCGCGATCGGCAGGATGGATCTGCGTCAGCCATTCTTCCTGGGTCAATCGTGTCGCCTGCAGTTGTAGGGCTGCAGCCAATGACGGCGCCAATTGCACCGCGTCGCCGACACCGGGGATTTCCCACCAACCGGTGCCGAGCAAGGTCTGTAGGGATTCCAGACGTTCGTGCTGGCGATGATGTTGCTGCTCGCGCAGACGCCCGAGCAACGGCGCCGCCAGTGAACTTGCCAGCCACATCCAGTCGCGCACGGTCAGATAGGGCGCTGCGTGATCAACGTCGTAAAAACCGCAGAGCAGCCATGCGACCACGCCGCGATCATCGCTGTAGGGCACGGCAAAACCGTCGGCGTTGCCGAAGATAATCTGCACCCGCGAATGTTCGTTGAGGCCGTGATGCGCGTCGAGTCGCTGCGGCGCGGTGCCGTTCAAACTGTCGAGCGGCGTGCCCAGTCGCTGACCGTCGTGCCACAGCGTCGGCGCATCATGGGCCTGAAACTGCCGATAGATTTGCCAGCCCTGTTCCTGTTCATCGAGCAGCGCCAATGCCAGACAAGGGATATGCCAGCGCTGGGCGATGATCTGCAGTTGTTCGCTGACAATCGTCGGCAAACGCAGCGGGCCGCAACTGCGCAATTGTTCGCTGATTTGCCCGGCGATCACTTGGCAGGCGTCGTGGTGGCGCGCTTGCTGGCGTTCGATGAGCAAGTCGGCGATGTCCATCAACTGCAACAGCCAGCCGTTGCCCCAGCGCTGCGCCCAGCCGCGCAAATGCAGCACCTGATCGCCGAGGCAGGCGAAGTCGAGATCGAGCAGTTGCCCCTGCCAATCACTTGGCTGGCCCTCGATGGCCAGGCAACTGTGGGCAAGCAAGTAGTCGCTCAGCGGTAACGGTTGAGCATGAGGTTTCTGTTGTTCCAGTACATGGCGCAACGGCCCGGCCATCTGCAATACCGCGCCGTCATCGTCGAGATGAATGTGCAGGCCCAGCATCGGCGAGACCAGAGGCTCCAGCGGTTCGTGAGCGACGACCGCTGAACGCTTGAGCAACCGCCCGAAAAGTTTATCGCCCGCCGTCAAAATTGCAGACTCGATTGGGCGGTCAGATTGGTCGGCAGGCTGGGCACGGTACCAACTCCCGGCAGCACCAGAAACGGCAGCACCTGATTGAGTTTGCTGACCGGGTAATTGACGCTGACGGTGAGCGTGCCGTTGAGACCTTTAGTGCTGTCGAAAACCGCGCTGGTATCGGTGCCAATCACCAAATTGAACGACGACGGCACCCAAGACAATTGTTGAGTCAGTGCTGCATTCGCAGCATTGACGACCGCCGTCGCATAACCGGGCGTCGTCGGGTCAATGGCGACGCTACGGCGCACGGCTTCAGCCGTCGCCTGATTGAACGATTGCATCATCACGAACGGCAGGCTGTAGCTGATCAAGCCGTAAAACACCGCAAAAAAGATCACGAACACCAAGGCGAACTCAATCGCCACCGCACCTTTTTGCGACTTCCGAAAGCCGTTTTTCATGAGTGCGTCTACCCTGACAGTCACTGCGTAGTATCAGCATAGAATCATTCAGCAAAAACGGACGGTTTTTACCGGATGCAGAGTTTTATCCTTCTCGTATGGCTGCTGGTTTGCGCCGCTCAGGACGCCCGGCAGCGGCGCATCACCAATCTCTTGACCGTCGGTGTCGGTGCCTTGGCGCTGGGGTTTTTATTGGCCACCGGCAGCACATGGCTGGGTGCTCAGGCCGGGCAGGGCGGCTGGGCGGTTTTGTTGGCGTTGGCGTTCACCCTGCCGGGTTATTTGATGGGCCGCATGGGCGCCGGCGATGTGAAACTAATGACAGCTCTGGGCCTTGCGACGGACGGTATTTTTGTTCTTTGGACATTTGTCGGCGCCGGTATCGCCAGCGTGCTCTGGCTGCTGCTCGCGCCAAGAGTCTGGCTGCATATGAGTCAAGGGCTTAGAGATCGTCTTCGATATTTGGGCCCGGGATCGTCAAAAAAGCTGCCATTTGCGCCGTTTGTGCTGCTCGGCACGGGGCTGGCTTTTTATTGGATCCACTAGTCGCCGGGTGCCACTAGTTCTATGTACATAGTCGGAAAGTACGTCTACTTTCAAAGGAGCTGGTTATACAGCCAAGGGCTGTCAGTACAGGAATGGTCAGCTTTGGCCTAGGGCATGGAGTGGCACGTGAACAAGCTTACGTCTGCGGTAAAAGTCCTCGTGGTTGATGATCAACCCTTGATTGTCGAGGAGTTGTGCGAGTTTCTCGAGTCCAGCGGTTATCGCTGCGTCCCCTGCGTTTCCAGCCAAGAGGCGATCGAGCGTTTTACTGAAGACGCGCAGATTGGTCTGGTGTTGTGCGATCTGCACATGCCGGGGATGGATGGCATTGAACTGGTGCAGGCGTTGCAGCGCCTGGCCGGCAAGCAGCGGGCGTTCGAGGCGATCATGTTGACCGGGCGCGCGGACAAGCAGGACGTGATCAAGGCGTTGCGCGCGGGGATTGCTGATTATTATCAGAAGCCGATTGATCTGGCGGAGTTGCTGGAGGGTTTGCAGCGTCAGGAGTTGGCGTTGCAGGAGCGGCACAAAAATGTGCAGCTTGGGCATTTGAATCAGAAGTTGCAGTTTTTGTCTGAGTCGATTGATGACCTTTACCAGGATCTGGATAAGGTTCGGCGTAGTCCTGCGACGGTGGTGCGGGATAGGTTGGGCGGGGAGGCTGAGGCGGCGGAGATGCCGGAGATTTTCAATCAGTTGTCGCCACGGCAGTTGGATGTGGCGCGGTTGGTGGGGAAGGGGCAGACGAATTATCAGATTGCTTGTGAGTTGGGGATTACCGAGAACACGGTGAAGCTTTATGTTTCGCAGGTTTTAAGGTTGACGCATATGCATAATCGGACGCAGTTGGCGTTGGCGCTTTCGCCTGGGCGGGGGCGGGTTACGGCGCATTGATTTGGGTACATATCCGGTATTTGTGTGATGGCGGATTAGGGTTCCGCCCTTACGGCGGGTCACTTTGGCAAACGCCCCAAAGTAACCAAAGGTCTTTGCCCTGACGTCCGGCCCTCGCTAAGGCTCGGGTTCCTTCGCTCCGGGTTCATCCGGGGGCATCGCCTACGGTTTGCTTCGCTGCACCTCCTCTCGATGCTTTCCCCGTATGAATCCCTCCCGCTCAGCCTCCCGACGGGCTCTAAGATCAAAATCAAAAGCAGGCGAGCTGACACTCGGCCTAGTGGTTGGCGTGGATCGCCGCGATTTCATGTAGGAGCTGCCGAAGGCTGCGATCTTTTGATCTTCGTTGGATTCGCCCCTCACCCCAGCCCTCTCCCGAGGGAGAGGGGGCCGATTTTTGGGCTTTTCAGAATGTGAGTTCAACTCGGTATCCCACGTCGGCGTAACTCGCCCAAACACCCGGATCAGTCCCCTCTCCCTCTGGGAGAGGGCTAGGGTAAGGGGCTTTCAGATCATACGCGGCAGCCTTCGGCTAGGGGGGCATCGCCCACGGTTTGCTTCGCTGCACCTCAATGCTTTCGCCGTACGAATTCCTCCCGCTCAGCCTCCCGACGGGCACTAAGATCAAAAGCTGCACCCGAGCTTGCGCTCATCGTGTCGAGTGGTTAAGAGCGTGGCGTGTTCGGCTTTGGTTTTGTGTTGAGGCTGCCCCTCACCCCAGCCCTCTCCCGAGGGAGAGGGGGCCGATTTTTGTGGTTTTCAGAGTCTGTGTTCGGCTCGGTATTTCACGTCGGCGTACCTCGCCCAAACACCCCGGTCAGTCCCCTCTCCTTCTGGGAGAGGGCTAGGGTGAGGGGCTTTCAGATCATGCGCGGCGGCCGAGCGTGCACTCATCCTGTGTAGGAGCTGCCGAAGGCTGCGATCTTTTGATCTTGTCTTACAAAACGAAATCAAAAGATCGCAGCCTTCGGCAGCTCCTACACGGTATGAGATTGTCAGTTTTTGGTCTCAATCTTCCCGCCCGCATCCGGGTCATACAGATCCGGGATTTCGTATTTGTATTTTTTGATCCAGCGCTGCATCGCCAATTCACGCTCAGTGGCCGTCGCCGGTTGTGGGTTTTTCGAGGCGGCCTGGTTGCGGCTTTGCAGGACGAGCCAGCCTTCGGTTTCCTGTTGTTGCGCCGAGGCGGGGCCGGCGTCGATGGCGTGGGCGCTGAGGGGCAGGCTGAGCAGGGTCAGGTAGCACAGGCCTTTGACGGGGTTCATGGCTGTCTCCTTATTTGATCGAGGACGGCAGTGGGTCGGCGACGACCGCGACCTGGTTGCTGGCCGCGGGTTTGGCTTTGACCGGGGCTTTGAGTTTTTCCGCGCGTTCCTGGGCTTCGGTGAATTGATCCGGGGTCAGTTTGGCGCGGCTGACGATTTCGGCGGCTTGCGGCCAGTTGTTCTGGTAGAGCAGTAAGGTGACCAGGTTCTGCGCCGCCAGTTGGTTGTTTTGCTTGAGTTCGAGGGCGGTGAGGAATTCGAAGCTGGCGTCGTTCAGGCGCAGTTGGTTGAGGTAGACCACGCCCAGGTCGTTGCGGATTTTTTCGTCGGTGGGCGCCAGGCGCACGGCGCGTTGCAGGTGCGCCTGGGCCTGGCCGTTGTCGCCGCGCGCGGCATAGAGTTGGCCGAGGCCGTGTTCGGCTTCGGCGGTCAGGCAGCCGCCGACGAGGCTGCGGTAAAGCGGTTCGGCTTCGCTGCGGCCGAGCAGGCGATAGACCTTGGCTTTGCGCAGACGCACTTCGCTGAGGTTGTCCGGCAGGCTTTCGAGGTTGGCGAGGCTGGCGTGCAGTTTGCCGTCGTTGGCCAGGTCGTCCGCCAGGTTCAGCGCCAGTTCCTGTTCCGAGGACAGTTTGCTGCAACTGGACGGCGACAGTAACGACGTCCACGGCGCCTGGCCGTTGGTGGCGCAACCGCCGAGCAGCAGCAGACTGGCGATGACTATCAGTACTTTCATCAAACACGCTCCATGAGTCGGATTCAGGATGCAAACGCCCGGGTAATCGCAGTGAAGCCGGGGCCGGCGAGGACGATCAGCAGCGCCGGGAACAGGAACAACATCATCACCACCGACATTTTTGCCGACATCTTCGAGATGTATTCCTGCAAGCGTGTCAGGCGCCGGTCATCCAGCAGTTGTTTGAGCGCCAGCAGCGATTTCATCGCGCCGCCGCCCTGTTGGATCAGTTGTTGAAGGATCACGCAGGTGTCGGTGAATTCGTCGACGGCGAGCATCACCGCGGCTTTGTTCAGCTCCTGACCGAGCTCCAGGCCGGAGTCGACACGGACGAGGATCAGGCGCAGTTCGCTGGTCAGTTCCGGCAGCAGTTTTTGCCCTTCGATGCTCAGCACGCGCAGCGCTTGTTCCACCGCCATGCCGGATTCGAAGAGGATGCGCAGCAGCGGAATGAAGGTGGAAATTTCCACCGAGATGATTTTCTGCCGACGCCCGGCGGCGTAGGCGAGTAGGCGTTTGGGCAACAGGTAACCGGCGCCGGCAGCGAGCATCGGCATGATCCATTCGTTATCGGCGTGAGGGAAAAACACTTCCTGCAGAAACACCGCGACGCCAAGAGTCAGCAACGGCGTACCGATCTGGCAGGCGGCGAACAGCGCGCGCTCGTTGGCGCGGCGCCAGCCAATGCGGCTGAGCAGGGTTTGGGTTTCGCTGTCGATGCTCACCGAGCGCCGCCCAAAACGCGTGTTACCGAACGCGCGCAACCAAGTGCCGAAGCGGTTTTCACGCACCAGATGCCCCTGCAAACGCTGGTTGACCTGGCGCACGCGACGGCGCTCGGTGAGCAAGTGGTTGGCCACCAGCAGCAGGGCGCCAAGCAATAACATCAGGGCGGCGAGATAGAGCATTTCAAACACTCCGCAACATGCGCCACAGCGCCAGGCATCCGAACACTTGCAACAGCGCTGCGATGATCAACATGGTGTGGCCACCCGAGTCGTGCCACATGCCGAGCATGTAACCGGGATTGGTCAGCATGAAATAGCTGACGAGGATGATCGGCAGCGAGCCAAGCACCCACGCGGTCATCCGCGTTTCACCGGTGAGGGCACGCAATTGGCGGGCGCCCTGATCGCGCTCGCGGATCAGTTTGATCAGGTTCTCCAGCAGCTCGCTGGCGTTGCCGCCGTAGCGGTGATTGACCTTGAGGCCGAGGGCGAACATGCGCAGTTCGTCCTGCTCGTACAGCTCGGCAAAGTCGCTGACCGCGTCGGGCAGATTGACCCCCAGTTGTACGTTGCGCTGCACCCGGCCCATGGCTTTTTTCAGCGGATCGTCACTGGCCTCGATGCCGCCCATGACCGCGTCGCTCAAGGTGCGCCCGGACTTCAGACTGCGCACGGTGTGATCGAGTAACTGCGGCAGCTGCTCGATCATGCGCTTGATTCGGCGCCGATAAAGGAAGGCGATGTACAGCCGCAAAATCAGCGGCGGAGCGACCAGCATCACCAGCAAACCGACCCAGTCGAACAACAGATAACCGAGACCAATGGAGACCGCCCACAGGCTCATCCACAAGCCGAAACGCTCGGTCGGACGGCCCAAACCTGCGCGCAAAAACATCCGCTCAAGGCCCACCCATTTTGGTTTTTCTTCGGCCAGTTGCGGTTGCCCGGCGGCCAGTCGACCGAGGACTTTTTCGTTGGCGGTTTTGCGTATGCCATGCAGAAACAAACGGATCGACAGCCCGAGCAAAACCAGACACAAGGTGATGAGAATGACCGGTCCCAGCATGCTCCGTGCTCCTTGCCGTCAGCCCAGATGAGTCTCGTGGCGCAACTTGTCGCCCGCCGGATTGACCGCTTCACGGAGGAAGCCGAAACCGGTGCGGCGGTCGAGGCGGAACAGGGTGTTGGTGACGTAGACGTCTTCGCGGATGCCGACCACTTCCACCACTTCGCTGACGCAGCGGCGGCCGTCGGGCATGCGGGTCAACTGGATGATCACGTCGAGCGCCGCGCAGATCATCTGGCGCAAGGTGCGCTCGGCGATGGCGCGACCGGTCAGGCCGACCAGCGTCTCCAGACGCAGCAGCGCATCCTGCGCATTGTTGGCGTGCACGGTGCTCATCGAACCGTCGTGGCCGGTGTTCATCGCGGTCAACACATCGACCACTTCGACGCCGCGAATCTCGCCGAGGATGATGCGGTCGGGGCGCATCCGCAGGGCGTTGCGGATCAGGTCGCTGGCCTTCACTTCGCCGTGGCCCTCGGCATTCGGCGGACGGGTTTCCAGACGCACCACGTGCGGGTGGCCGAGCTGCAATTCGGCGACGTCTTCGATGGTCACCAGACGTTCGTGCGGGTTGATCAGTTGGCTGAGGATGTTCAGCAGCGTGGTTTTGCCGGTGCCGGTACCGCCGCTGATGAGAATGTTGCAGCGCTTGCCGACCGCGTCCTGGAGGAATTCGAAGATCTGCAGATCGATGGTTTGCATCGCCATCAGGTCGCTGCTTTTCAGCATGTCCTTTCGAAATTTCCGAATCGACAGGCACGGGCCGTCGAGGGCAATTGGCGGAATGATCGCGTTGACCCGGCTGCCATCCGGCAGGCGCGCATCGACCATTGGCGACGACTCATCAAGACGCCGACCGAGCGGCGCGAGAATCCGCTGCATCACCCGTTCAACGTGATGCGCATCGATAAAACGCAGGTCACTTTGATGCAGCACGCCGTCGCGTTCGATGAACACCCGGTGCGGGCCATTGACCAGAATTTCCGTCACCGTTGGATCGCGCAGCAGCACTTCCAGCGGGCCAAAACCGGTGAGCTCGTCGACGATTTCTTCGCCCAGCCGCTCCATCTCATAACGCGAGATCGCCAGGTGCAAACGGGCGATGTATTCGGCGACTTTGTCGGTGACGAATTGCGCGAGTTGCTGGCGCGAACCCTCCAGCAGGTTTTTTCCCGACTCTTCGATGGCATCGATGATGTAGCGGTGCAGCACCAGTTTCAGGCCTTCGTGATCGGTGTTGCCCACCGCCCCGCGTTGCGGCGAGCCGAAGAGTTTTTCGCTGCTCATGTGTTGCCTCGCAGACGCCCGAACCAGGTGACTTTCGGTTTCGCCAGCCCTTCGGAGCGTTTCGCCAGACGTTCGCCGAGGGCGCGCAGGCTTTGCGTGAGTTTTTCTCGCGGCGCCAGTTCGAACAGGCTGACACCCTGATTTTTTGCGTTGAGGCGGACTTCGGCGTTGGCCGCCAGAACCGCGATAACTTCCAGGTTGTAGGTCTTGCCGAGGGTTTCCGCATCCGGCGCGACGTTGCTTAAATAGCGGTCGATCAGCAGTCGGCCGTGGTCGAGTTTCATGCCTTTCTCGCGCCAGTTATTGAGCACGGCGAGGTTGCGTCGGCAGTTGAGCACGTTCTGATCGGTGTACCAGAGCAGCTTGTCGCAATGGCTGACAAAAGTGCGCAAGGCTTCGCTGTCGGCTTGCCCGGTGAGGTTGACGACGATGTGCTGGAAGTGCTGACGCAGGGCGCTGAGGAGCATGAACAGTTCGGCGGCGCTGGTGGTTTCCAGCGGCTCGTCACTGCTGGCGTAAGCGAGGATGCGCAGCCCGGCTTCGGCGCTGGTGAAAGCGCTGTCGATCAGCGTGGCGTCGAGGCGTCTTAGATGGCGCAGGGCATCACCGAAGTGGAACGAGCTCTCTAGGCCCAGCAACGCGAGGCTGTCACCACGGGGCAGACCGAGGTCGAGGAGCAAGGTTTGCTGACCGCTCTTTTGCACGACCATCGCCATGTGATTGGCCAGCAGTGCGCCGTCGGAGCTGCTCTGCACGCCATACATCACGGTCAGGCCACCCAGTTGCGTGTTCGGTGCCACCGGCGGCAGACGTTTGCTCAGGCGCCGCACCAATCCTGCGACTTCGCTGGAGCGCGAACCGTAGGCGACGAAATCCCGTGCGCCGGCGCGCATTGCATTCAGCACAAGCTGATTGTCCATGCCGTCGCCGAGGGCGACGATCGCCAGCATCGGTTTGGCTTCCAGCGCACCTTCGATCAGCGCGCTCTGCGCCACGACGTGTTCGCGATCAAGGCCGACAAACACCAGATTGGCGAAGGTGACATCGACCAGCGCGAGCAATTCGTCGAGGCTGCCGCCACCGGCGCTGACCACTTGGCCGAGCGGCGCGAGGGCGCTTTGCAGCCATTCCAGATCGGTGCTGTTGCGGGTGATGGCGAGGAACGTCTGGCTCAGGCTCTGGCTCATTGGGACAACCCACTGCGCTTGTCGAAATTGCCGTTTTCGAGGAAGAACATGCGATAGAAATTCGGGTCGTAGTTGCGCAGTTTTTCCCCCGGCAACGACGGCAGTTGCGCGTCGGCGGCCAGCGGCTGCACCAGGTGCGGTGTGACGATCATCAGCAGTTCGCGCTCTTCGCGTTTGATCTGCGAATCACGGAAAAACGCGCCCAGCACGGGGATGTCGCCCAGGCCCGGAAACTTGTTCACCTGCGAAGTGTTGGTGGTGCTGATCAAACCGCTGATGACGAAACTTTCGCCGTCGGCCAGCGACACACTGGTGTCTGTGCGGCGCACGGTCAGCGCGGGCACTGGCGTGCCGCCGATGTTGATGGCGTTGGCGTAATCCAGTTCGCTGACTTCTGGTGCGACTTTGAGGGTGACACGATTACGGTCGATCACGGTCGGCGTCAGCGTCAGACGAATACCGAATTCCTTGTATTCGATGGTCACCGTGTCGCTGCCGGAGCTGGGCACCGGAATCGGGATTTCGCCGCCAGCAAGGAAGCTTGCGCTTTGCCCGCTCAGCGCCACCAGACTTGGCCGCGCCAAGGTGTAGGCGAAGCCGCTGCCTTCCAGCGCATTGATGATCGCCATGGTCTTGCCGCCGATCCATGAGAAGTTGAACAGGCCGTTGTTCACCGGCAAGCGTGGCTGCGGCACGCCGTCAATATTCGGCAATGTGCCGGGCGAGCCGAACAGGAAGTTACCGCGTACGCCGATCAACGAGGCGGTGGCTTCCTTGAGTTTGGTGCGGCTGACTTCGACGAAACGAATGTCGGTCTGCACTTGCGACGGCAGGTTCGGATCTTCTGACGGCGGCAGGCTGGCACCGGTGAGTGCGGCGGTGGCGGCGCCTTGCACGAACACCATGCTCTGGCGCGGTTCGCTGGAGCACGACGTCCAGACCATCAGACTGGTGGCGCCGGGCGCGACGCCGGTGAGCAGAAAAGACGAGCTGCCGTTGGCGTGCACGTCAGCAATTTTCGGATCGCCAATCGCCAGCCGCGTGATCGCCACCGGTGATTGCACATCCTGTTGAAAGCCCTCGCCGATTTCGATCACCGGCGGCATGCGCCCGAGTGCCGAGCAGTTGCCGGTGGCCGCCCACACGGCGTCCATCGACAGGCCCATCAACAACATGGCCTGCAGCATTGGTTTTAAGGTCGGCCAGCAACGACTCGGCATGCACTTGGATCCTTGCGCAATCATGGGGTTTGTTGAGTGATCTGGTTGCCGCGAATGATCTCCACCGCCGGCCGTGCAACGGCGCCGGAGCCACCGCTGGACGGCACTTTTGGCGCCGCGCCGAGGGCCAGTTGGGTGAACTGGAAGAGTTGACTGTTGGCGTTATCGATGTGGGCGGGCGCCTGACTTTCACCGGCCCAGTATTTCGCCAGACGTTGTTCTTCACTGCTGCGCACGGCCAGGCGCAAGGTGCCGACTTGGGTCGCGAGCATCATCCGGCTGAGCAATTGTTCCGGTACCGCCAACACCACGGTGCGTGCGGCGATGCGGCGCTGATCCTGTTTGATTTTTTCGTCGGCACTCAGCGCGGGGGAGGCGGGTTGGCCGTCGTTGGTCAGGCCGTATTGATCACCGACGCCGAGCACGCGCATGGCCGGTAAAACAATCTGCGCCGACTGCTGCAAGTTGCTGCCGTCCTGGCGCAGGTAGAGGAGGACATCGACGTAGTCACCGGGTAGTAATTGCCCGGCAGCGCTGATCACTTCATCGACGGCCACGGTGAGCGCGCGTTCATCGCTGTGGATCATGCGTGCCAGTGAGCCACCGGCGGAGAAGCTTTCATCGTTCAGCCAGGTGCCGGCGCTGAGGTGCCGCCACGGTGTGCGACCGACCGCTTGATCGACGCTGCTCAAGCTGCCGGCCGGGGCGCTGCGCAGTTTTTCCACGGTGACGTCGGCGGCGGTCAGCGGCGAAAACGGTGGCACGTCGTGGAGCAGAACCACCACCGGTTGGCGGGTCTGGTCCTCGGCGATCGCGACAGTTTTTTCAACGGTGACGTTCGGCGCGGCTGGCGCCTCGGCAACAGGTGCCGGTTGGCGGCTGAGCACCAGCCCCCAGTAACCGACAAAAACGGCGCCGAGCAACAACACTGCTGCAAGGCCCATGGTGACGCGACTGTTCATGACGGCTCTCCCTTTCCTGCTGCACGACCCACCGCTTTTTTCAACGAGAGATTTCGCAATCCGGCAGCTATGAACATTCAACTATTTCGCTATTTCCACGCTAGCTGATCCAAGCCAAAACGCCATTAGTGACAGACAAATAACTGACTAAAGTAGGGGTGTTGGCCAATTAACAGCAGGAAACGGCCGATCACCAATGGACTAATCCTTTGTGATTAATCCGTTCTTACAGTTGTTGGGAGGGGGTTTGTTGACAATGCTCAAATGGCACGGTGGAACCTTGCCGCTGTAGCGTGACATCGGCGCCAAAGGCGCGAAGGAGTGGACGTATGTTTCGTATGACTCTCGACTATCTGCGGGCGCATGCCCGGACATTCTGCAAAAGCGACGAAGCGGCGTCGGCTATTGAATACGCGATTGTTGTGGCGATGGTCGCCGTGGTTGTCGTGGTATTTGTGACACCTGTCGGCGATAAGGTACTGGCGATTTTCAACGTCATTCTGACCAAGCTTGGCGGTACGGCGCAGACCAAGCCGGGTATCTGATCGAACTCACTCTTCCCTTATTCATTGCTTGCGCGCGCTAGTGAATTGCGAGCGCAGGTTTTGACGAGGCTGTTGTTTTTTTCCGTATCCGGCCAGCGGCTGGAACGCAGGAGAATGGCCATGTTTCTTGATTATGTGATTACGCGCGTGCGCTCGTTTCTGGCGAGTACTGAAGCGGCGTCGGCTATCGAGTACGCGATTGTTGTGGCGATGGTTGCTGTGGTTGTCGTGGTGTTCGTAACGCCTATCGGAGCGAAGGTGTTAGCGATCTTCAACAGTATTCTGGTGTCCCTGGGTGGCACTGCGCAGACCGCTCCGACGCCTTGATCGCGATGATGGGCGAATGACGCGCTACACTCGGGTTCACTTTCGGTTTTTCAGGGATTGCCCATGACTGCTTCCTCGCTGCCGCGCCAACAGTTGCTTCTGGTTGACGATGAGGAGGATGCGTTGCTGGAGCTGGCTGAGTTGCTGGAGGGTGAGGGGTTTGTGTGTCATACGGCGACGTCGGTGAAGTTGGCGTTGCATCATTTGACGCGGCATCCGGATATTGCATTGGTGATTACCGATTTGCGTATGCCTGAGGAGTCGGGCATGTCGTTGATCAAGCGCTTGCGTGAGCATACGTCGCGGGCGCATTTGCCGGTGATTGTGATGTCGGGGCATGCGGATATGGAGGATGTCAGTGATTTGCTGCGGTTGCAGGTGGTGGATCTGTTTCGCAAGCCGATTTATCACGTGAGGTTGTTTGAGACTTTGGATAATTTGTTTCCCAAGCCTAGGGGGGTTGGGCGGGGGTGAGGTTTTTGGGGTATATCCGTTTTTTTTGTGATGGCGGATATGGGTTCCGCCCTTACGGCGGGTCACTTTGGCAAACGCCCCAAAGTAACCAAAGGTCTTTGCCCTGACGTTCGGCCCTCGCTAGGGCTCGGGTTCCTTCGCTGCGGGATTGATCCGGGGTTCATCGCCTACGGTTTGCTTCGCTGCACCTCCTCTCGATGTGTTTGGCTGCGCCAAACGGTCGCTGCGCTCCCACCCCGGATCAATCCCTCCACTCAGCCTGCCGACGGGCTCCGAGATCAAGATCAAAAGCAGGCGAGCTGACACTCGGCCTATTGAGTGGTGAGAAGCACGGCTCGTTCGGCTTTTGATCTTCGTAGGAGCTGAGCTTGCTCGCGAAGGCGGCCTGACAGCCGACCAATCTCCACCTGAACACACCCAATCAAACTGTAGGAGTGAGCCTGCTCGCGATGGGGCCAATGCATCCAACCACTCCCTACCTGAATGCCTCCAACCCAAACTGTAGGAGCTGCCGAAGGCTGCGATCTTTTGATCTTGCTTTATGAAAACAACATCAAAAGATCGCAGCCTTCGGCAGCTCCTACAGGGGGCTCGCGTCATAGCTGATAACTGAAGCTGATGCTATATCGCGTGCGCCGGTTAAATGTATCGAGCGCTTCATCCGACATCGCTTTGGCCGCTTCCAGGGCAACGTTGTAGTACTTGGCATCGCCAAACCGTAATCCCAGCGCCGCCGAGGACAAGCTGTTCGCTTGCACCGGCAGTTGATTGAACCAGCTGCGCGAGCGATCCAGCACCACGTACGGTTGCAGTATCCGCACCCAGCTTCCTTCGCGGTTGTAGCTGTAGTTGACCTCGTACGCCACGCCCCAGCCTTTGTCGCCGGACGCCTGGTCATCGGGATAGCCGCGACCGAAATTCTGTCCGCCAAATACCGCACGTTCGCTGTCGGGCACGCTGTCGTCGCTCCAGTACAGGGCGGCCGAGAGTACGCCTTGCCAGTTGTCGAAGAATTTGTCGCTCTGCACCCCGGACAGTCGTGCGCGGAAGAAGTCGAGGTCGATGGCGCTGTTGTTGGTTTTTGCGCCCATGCTGTCGAGGCCCTGGTAGAGGCCGGCGCTGAGGATGCGCAGTTGTTTGGCATCGGCTTTGCGCCAGTCGCCTTCGAAGGCGAGGGCGCGGATGTCGGTGCGTTCTTCGACACTCAGTGGGTAGCCGACGACGTTGTAGCGGGTTTTGTCGTTGACGGCGTAGAGGCGCGAGCCGGCGGTGAGCAGTTCGTTGGAGGCAGCGATCAGGGGAACGGTGAAGCCGACCGAGTAGCGGTCGTTTTCGCGGTGCGGTTTGAGTTCCAGGCCGTTGTCCAGTCGCAGGTTGGTGCCGGGGTCGGCGCGGTAGCGTGAGGCGGACAGGGCCAGTTGTGTGCCCTCGGATCCGAGGAATTGGCTGTAGTCGGCGCGGTAGTAATGTTCGTCATCGTCACCTGGCGGGAACAGGCCGCTGAGGGTCAGTTGTTCGCCCATCGAGGTTTGCGAATTGCTGCTGACACCGAGCAATGCTTGAGTGCCGTTGCGGTTGTCTTCGGTGGTGCTCAGCGTGCTGGTGAACGGCTTGCGGCTGGCCTGGGCGATCAGGGTGGTAGCGCCGTCGGTGGTGCCCGGTGGCGGCACTTGCGCCTGAATGGTGACGCCGGGGATGCGTGTCATCAGCGTGGTGTAGCGTTCGAAAGTCTTGCGGGTCAGCGGGCGTTCGGCCTGGATTTTTGTGATGAATTTATCCAGCAGACCTCTGACGCGGCCGACGTCGCCTTCGACTTGTACGTCGCGTACGTAACCTTCCACCAACACCACCCGCGCCACGCCGTCGTCGAATTTCTGTTGCGGCAGGAACGCGTAGGACAACAGGTAGCCGTCCTGTTGATAACGGCGGGTGATGTTGCGCGTCGCTTCGATCAGATCGGCGAGGCTGGTTTCGCGGCCGATCAGGGGCTTGTAGTTTTCCGCCAGCTCAGTGAGCGGGTAGATCGTGCCGCCTTCGATCTGCACGGTTTTCAGGTTGATCTTGGTGCTCATCATCAACGGCTGCGCGGCGGCAGCGCCGGGATCCGGGACTTGCACGGGCGCGGCGTTCGGGCGATAGGCATCGGCCGGCAGGTTGGGCACGGGCAGGTTGCGGATGGTTTCGTTGGAGTTGAGGAAGGTCGGCAGGGTGTCGGCGAGGGCAGTGGAACTGAGGCTGAGGAACAGCAAAGACGCCATTACGCGCATAGGACACTCCGTGGTCATCACAGCACCGGGCTGATTTTTCCTAAGAAAAAAGCGGAAGACTCGTGGGAATCTTCCGCCCTCAACCAAGCGTAGGCGCTGTAGGTGAGGCCGTCGAATCGGCCAGGTGCAATTTAGCGTTTGTTGCCGCCCAGGGTGCCGGTCAGACCACCGAGTACGCTGCCCAGACCACCACCGGTGGCGGTGCCGCCAGCGCCGGACGCGGTGCTGGTGACTGTGTTGAGTACGCCGCCGACGGTGGCGCCGACGTTACTGACCAGTGAGGTGACCGGGTTTGTCGCGCCAGTACCTCCGCCCGCCGTGCCGGCGTTGACCAGGCCTCCGACAGCGCCGACGGTGGTGCCCACGCTGGCGACGGTGCCACCGACTGCGCTGAGAACCGGGTTGCTTGTGGCACCGGCGATGCCGCCACCGAGGTTGCTGACTGCGCCGCCCACTTGTGCGGTGAGGCTGGAGACCGGGCTGCCAAGGCCGGTCGCTGCGCCGACATTTTGCGTCAGGCTGGTGACGGCTGTCGTGACCGGAGCAATGCCTGTACTGACGGTGTTAGTGATGGTTGCCAGGGTTGCGGTCGGTGCGGTGATCGGTGTGCCCGACCCGCCCAGAGCCGTGTTGAGCGAGGCGACGGTATTGCCGACCGAGACAACCGTGCCGCCCGGAGCTGCCAGTGCACTGTTGCCAGTGCTCAAGCCGCTGCCAACATTGGCCACCGCGCCGCCGACGGTTTGCAGCAGGCCGGTGCCGCCCAGACCACCACCGACACCACCCGAACCGCCACCGGTACCGTTGGATACCAGGCCGCCCGCCTTGCCGACGGCGGTGCCGACATTGCTCAACGCTCCGCCGACTGTGTTGGTCAGGGCATTGCCGTTGCCAGCGCCGGTGACTTTGCCACCCAGGTCGTTAACGGTGCCGCCGACTTTCTGGATCACGCCGTTGAGTGGAGCGCCCAGACCGGTAGCGCTGCCGATCTTGTCGGTGGTGCTTTCAACCATGGCAATCACCGGCACCAGTTTCTGACTGACCTGGGTGGTTAAGCCGCCGAGGGGGCCTGTCGTCGTCGCTGTGCTCAGGGTGTCACCGAGCATGGTGACTTTTTCGCCGACGCCATCCAGCAAAGGGGCGACTTTGGTGACGATACCGCCGACCACTGGCACGCTGCTGGTCGCGGTGGCCAGTTTGCCACTGACATCGGATACGCCATCACCGACATCTGCTACTACGCCGCCGACCGATGACGCCGTGACGCCAACCCCGTTGGGTGTGCTGGCCAGTTTGCCGATGCCGTTGCCCAAGCCATCCCCCAAGGTGCTGACGACATTGCCGGTGGTGTTGGCAACGCTTTGCACGACGCCACCCACCACGGGAACAGTGCTCAGGGAATCGCCGACCTGTCCAACGCCGCTGCCGACGCCGCTGACGGTGGTGCCGACATCTTGCACCAATGTCGTGGTCACCAAGGTAGGGACGGTAGGATTGGTCGGGTTGGTTGGATCTGTAGGGTTGGTCGGATTGGTAGGGTCGGTGCCGCCACCGGTTCCGCCGGTGCCTCCAGTACCACCGGTTCCGCCGGTTCCTCCGGTGCCACCCGTGCCCGCGGTGCCGCCATCAGTGCCGCCGGTACCGCCCGTGCCACCGGTGCCCGCAGTGCCGCCATCGGTACCACCCGTGCCGCCTGTGCCTCCAGTGCCGCCAGTTCCCGCAGTATCTCCGCTACCACCGGCGCCACCCGCAGCGCTATCGCTGGCCGGCGCGGAACTGCCGGAGCTGCTGTGATGGCCGCCACCGCCGCTGCTGCAACCGGCGAGACCGAGAGAGAGAAGCACTGCCAAAGCGATTGCAGATTTTGACCAGACTTGAGTTTTCATGATCGAGATTCCTTGCACCTGTCACAACGTTCGTTGCCTTCGATGACTCGCCGATTCATGTCGCCGGCAATGTCTTCGCCCGTTGCTGCAATCTCAGTCCAGGCGCGGGTTCTCGCCATTCTCAAGTTGGTATTAACGCCTTTATATAGAGGGCCGTTTGCAGCGCCTAAGGACTAATACCGAGGTGATAAACGCGCAAAAAAAAGCCTTGAAAATCAAGGCTTGGGTTTTTTCATTGGGCGGGAGGGGAGGCGGGAAAACTTAAGTGATATATACACAATTAACAGGTCAAATTTCCCCGTTTCCGGGATCGACACAACCCTCTGTGCCACCTCAACCCTGTGGTGAGGGGATTTATCCCCGACCGGCTGCGCAGCGGCCGCAAATCCATTCAATGCGGTGAATCAGGATGAACGTGTTTGCTGGGGGTGGGGCGGCTGCGCCACCCATCGGGGATAAATCCCCTCACCACAAAAGCTCATCATTACTTCAGTTCAGAGTCAGGCGATCGGTTGCCACAGCCCGACCATATGCTCCAACTCCCCATTGCCCACTAACCGCAACTCACCACTCGACCCCGCCGCACTCGCCAGCAACGTCACCTCGCTCGGCAGTCGCACCGGTTTACGAAAGTGCACAGTGATTTCCAGATTGGCCTTGGGCAAATGATCGGCCAGCGCCGCCAATGTCCGTGCCTTGTTCCACAAGCCATGAGCAATGGCCGTAGGAAAGCCAAACAGCTTGGCACTCGCCGCGCTCAAGTGAATCGGGTTGTAGTCACCGGAAACCTTGGCGTACTGCCGTCCGATATCTGCCGGCGCTTTCCAGCGCGCCACTTCGCTTAACGCTGGCGCAGGCTCCCAGTGCTGTTCCACCGGTTCGCCGTCGAGTTTCACCCCGCGACAAAGCATCTGGCTTTCCGCCTCCCACAACGGCCCTAGTTGATCGTCCAGCGTGGTCAGCACATCGAACGTCGCGCCCTTGGGGTGCGGCTGCAAGTTGTGCACACGCACGCTGACCTGCGCGCGACTGATCCCGCCCATTGGCCGCAACACGCGAATGCGATTGCTCAGATGAATCAGCCCCAGCAGCGGAAACGGAAACTCTTTTGCCGTGAGCAATTGCATCTGCAACGCGAACGCGAGGATATGTGGATAAGTCGGCGGCAACAGCCCGTCATCGGCAAAGCCGCAGACCTTTCGATAGTCCGCCAGGCGCTTGCCATCGACATCGACCCAACAGCGCAAACCGCTGTCGGGCAGGGTAGTGCCGGTGATTTTGCGTCGCGTCGCGGCCCGTGCGTAAAGCCCCGGCAGGCTCGGTTCGCGTTCCAGCGTGTGCCATATGATGCTCATGCCTTAAGCCCCCAAAACACTTTGCCCACAAACCCGCAACGCCTGACCGGTGAACGCGCCGGTGCCCGGTTGCGCCAGCCATGCGACGGCTTCGGCGACGTCTTGTGGCAAGCCGCCCTGGCCCAGCGAACTCATGCGCCGCCCGGCTTCACGCAGACCAAACGGGATGTGCGCAGTCATCTGCGTTTCGATAAAACCGGGGGCGACCGCGTTGATGCTGATGCCACGCTCCAGCAACGTTGGCGCCCACGCTTGGGCCAGACCGATCAAACCGGCCTTGCTCGCGGCGTAGTTGGTTTGCCCGCGGTTGCCGGCGATGCCGCTGATCGAGGCGAGCAGAATCACTCGCGCATCGTCGTGCAGCGTGCCGTTGTCGAGCAGCGCTTTGGTCAGCACTTGCGGCGCGTTGAGATTGACCGCGAGCACCGCGTCCCAGAATTCCGGGGTCATGTTGGCCAGGGTTTTATCGCGGGTAATGCCAGCGTTGTGCACCAGAATGTCGAGGCCGTCCGGCAGGTGTTCGGTCAACTGTGCGGCGGCGTCTTCGGCGCAGATATCGAGGGTGATCGCGCGGCCACCGAGGCGGGCGGCGAGGGCTTCGAGATCGGTTTTCGCTGGCGGCACGTCGAGCAGAATCACTTCCGCGCCATCGCGGGCGAGGGTTTCAGCGATCGATGCGCCGATACCGCGTGCCGCACCGGTGACCAGCGCTTTGCGACCGGCCAGCGGACGCGTCCAGTCAGTGACTTGTGTGGCGCACGCAGTCAGGCGAATTACTTGTCCGGAGACAAATGCGCTTTTCGGCGAGAGGAAAAACCGCAGCGGGCCTTCCAGTTGATCCTCGGCACCTTCGCCGACATAGATCAGTTGCAACGTGCCGCCGCTGCGCAGTTCTTTGGCCAGCGAACGCGAAAAACCTTCGAGCGCGCGTTGTGCACTGGAGGCGAATGGATCGCGGAGAGTTTCCGGGGCGCGGCCCAGAATCACCAGATGCGCGCTGCTCTCAAGATTCTTCATCAGCGGCTGAAAGAATTCGCGCAGTTGCTTGAGCTGGTCGGTGTGCTGCAATTCGCTGGCGTCGAACACCACCGCTTTGAGTTTCGGGCCATGGCCGGGAATCCATTCGGTGGCGGTCGCCGGTTGCTCGCCGTAGCGGTAAATGCTTTCGGTCAGACGGTTGGCGAACGTGCTGACGCGCTCGGCCAGCGGCCCGCCACCGATCAGCAGCGCACCTTCCACCGGCCGCAGGCGCCCAGCCTGCCAGCGCTCCAGTCGCACCGGCGACGGCAGGCCCAGCGCCCCGACCAGACGATGGCCAAAGGACGAGTTGGCGAAGTCGATATAGCGGTCAGACATGGAACGCTCTCCAAAAGTTGGGGTTCAAAGTGTGGACTACCGATGGCAATCAATCGTTCGATCCACGCAATAGGGCCTACGCTAGAACAGCAGAGTAGTTTGCCCCTGATGGTTTTGTTGGCGAACACAAATTCAGAAACACAGCAGAACCCTTGTAGGAGTGACCCTGTGGCGAGGGGATTTATCCCCGATGGGCTGCGAAGCGGCCCCGATTCCATGCTGAGCGGTCCATCTGAAACACCGCGAGTGCAGGTTCTACGACTGCTTCGCAGCCGGTCGGGGATAAATCCCCTCACCACAGTGTTCATTCCTACAGAGATCTGTGTGAATCCGATCAATTTGAAAAGGAGTTATTCATGAGTCAGCTGCGCCGCGTCGCGATCATTGGCGGTAACCGTATCCCTTTCGCCCGTTCCAACGGGCCGTACGCCACGGCCAGCAATCAGGTGATGCTCACTGCCGCGCTCGAAGGCCTGATCGAACGCTACAACCTCCACGGCCAGCGCATCGGCGAAGTGGTGGCGGGTGCGGTGCTTAAATTGTCACGGGATATGAACCTGACCCGCGAATGCGTCCTCGGCTCGCGATTGTCGCCAGCCACCCCCGCCTACGATATCCAGCAAGCCTGCGGCACCGGTCTGGAAGCCGCATTGCTGGTCGCCAACAAAATCGCCCTCGGCCAAATCGATTGCGGTATTGCCGGTGGCGTCGACACCACGTCGGACGCGCCGATCAGCGTCAGCGAAGGCCTGCGCAAAATCCTTCTGCAAGCCAACCGCGCGAAAACCACCGGCGACAAACTGAAAACCTTTCTACAACTGCGGCCCCAACACCTGATCCCGGAATTCCCGCGCAACGGCGAACCGCGCACCGGCCTGTCGATGGGCCAACACTGCGAACTGATGGCGCAGACCTGGAATATTCCGCGTGAAGAGCAGGATCAACTGGCCCTCGAAAGTCACCAAAAACTGGCGGCGTCCTATAGCGAAGGCTGGCACAACGATCTGATGACACCGTTCCTCGGCCTGACCCGCGACAACAATCTGCGCCCGGATCTGACCCTGGAAAAACTCGCCGCGCTGAAACCGGCGTTCGAGAAAAGCGCCAAAGGTACGCTGACGGCAGGCAACTCCACGCCACTCACCGATGGCGCCTCGGTGGTGCTGCTGGGTAGTGAAGAATGGGCGAAGGAGCGCGGCTTGCCGATTCTTGCCTACCTGCGCGATGGTGAGGCGGCGGCGGTGGATTTCGTCAACGGTGCCGAGGGCCTGTTGATGGCGCCGGTGTACGCGGTGCCACGCTTGCTGGCGCGCAACGGGCTGAGCTTGCAGGATTTTGATTACTACGAAATTCATGAAGCGTTTGCGGCGCAGGTGTTGTGTACGCTCAAGGCTTGGGAGGATCCCGAATACTGCAAATCCCGGTTGGGGTTGGATGCGCCGTTGGGGTCGATTGATCGTAGCCGGCTGAATGTGAAGGGCAGTTCGCTGGCGGCGGGGCATCCGTTTGCCGCAACCGGTGGACGCATCGTCGCCAACCTGGCCAAACTGCTGGAGGCGGCGGGCAAGGGGCGCGGTCTGATTTCGATTTGTGCCGCTGGCGGGCAAGGTGTTACCGCGATCATCGAACGCTAAAAGCCCCTCACCCTAGCCCTCTCCCAAAGGGAGAGGGGACTGATTGGGGGATGCTTGCGAGGTACGCCGACCTGATAGTGCTTTACCGAATCCAAAATTCGACGCGGTCATTCAGTTAGCCGAATCCATATGTTTCAGTTTGCCCAATCCATAATCGACGCGGTGTTTCAGGTCGATGTATAACGCCAGACAACTCGGTCGGCCCCCTCTCCCTCCGGGAGAGGGCTGGGGTGAGGGTAAAAAGGCGAAACCACAAATGTCAGATTCTGTCGCAAATGCCCTCACCGGCCGATACCAACAAGTACCACGCTGTCAGCTATGATTCGCTGCGGTCTACGCAGGTTGGCCCTGAATAATCCGGCACAGTGTGTGCATCGACAACGTTCACAGGTCGGCAACCCCTCCCCGTACTGCGAGGATTGCCGTATAACGAGTGACATTCGCGTGTTTGGTAATAAAGGACCCACAATAAAAGCTGATGAAGACTCCAAAACGCATTGAACCGCTGATCGAAGACGGTCTGGTTGACGAGGTGCTGCGACCACTCATGAGTGGTAAAGAAGCAGCTGTTTATGTGGTGCGCTGCGGCAACGAGTTACGTTGCGCCAAGGTCTACAAGGAGGCAAACAAACGTAGTTTCCGCCAGGCAGCCGAGTATCAGGAAGGCCGCAAGGTGCGTAACAGCCGTCAGGCGCGCGCGATGGCCAAGGGCTCGAAATTCGGTCGCAAAGAGACCGAAGACGCCTGGCAGAACGCCGAAGTGGCGGCGCTGTTCCGTCTGGCTGGCGCCGGTGTGCGCGTGCCCAAGCCGTTCGACTTCCTCGAAGGCGTGCTGCTGATGGAACTGGTGGCCGATGAATACGGCGATGCTGCGCCGCGTCTTAATGACGTGGTACTGGAAGCCGATCAGGCCCGTGAATATCACGCGTTCCTGATTTCGCAGATCGTGCTGATGTTGTGTACCGGTCTGGTGCACGGTGACCTTTCCGAGTTCAACGTGCTGCTGACACCGACCGGCCCGGTGATCATCGACCTGCCACAAGCGGTCGATGCTGCCGGCAACAACCACGCGTTCAGCATGCTTGAACGTGACGTTGGCAACATGGCTTCGTACTTCGGTCGCTTTGCGCCGGAGTTGAAGAAGACCAAGTACGCGAAAGAAATGTGGGCGCTGTACGAAGCCGGCACTTTGCACCCGAACAGTGTGCTGACCGGTGAGTTCGACGAGCCGGAAGAGCTGGCCGATGTCGGCGGGGTTATCCGCGAGATCGAAGCGGCGCGGCTTGATGAAGAGCGCAAGCAAGCGATCCGTGCGGCGGATGACGAGCCTAAAGGCAAATCAGAAGAACCACCGCCACCCCCGTGGATGCAGTGATCGTTTGAACAGAAACCCGGCTTCGGCCGGGTTTTTTGTCTTCAGCACACCACCAATCCTTGTAGGAGCAGAGCTCGCTCGCGAAGAGGCCGTGTCAGTCACCCCACAATTGGCAGACACACCCCTTGTAGGAGCTGCCGAAGGCTGCGATCTTTTGATCTTGGCGATTGATCAGAAAACAAGATCAAAAGATCGCAGCCTTCGGCAGCTCCTACAAGGATCGTATGTGAGTACCCAACGCAACACCCAACTGATCATCACCGCCCGGCTCATCTCCGATTTCGGCGCATTCCTCAACATGGTCGCGCTGGCCACCTACGTCTACCTGCTCAGCAACAGCGCCATGAGCGTCGGCATTTTCCTCGCCAGTCGCGTCGGCGGCGGGATTTTTGCCAGCCTCATCGGCACTGCGTTTTACCGGCGCTGGAGTGGCCGCGCGCCGCTGATTGCCTTCGACCTGTTGCGCGCCAGCGTGCTCGGTTTGCTGTTGATCGTACCGGTCAGCCAACAGGTCTGGTTATTGCCGCTCATTGCCTTCGGCCTCGGCCTGGGCAATTCGATGTTCGCCATCGGCCTCAACAGTCAGCTGCCGCGTCTAATCCCCGCCGACCAACTGCTAAAGGCCAACGCCTGGATCACCTCGGCGTCTTCCGCAGCCATGGTCGGCGGCAGTCTGGTATCTGGCTTGCTGGTAGCCGCATTCGGATTTGAAACGGTATTCGCTTTGAATGCCGTGACCTATCTGCTCGCGGCACTATTGATCGTGCCGTTGCGCTTCAACGCGCCGACGGACAACGAGGAACCCGAACGCGGCGAATGGTCAGCGCTCAAGCACGGCTTGCGCAGTGCGCCGGTGATTGCCGCGATGCTCGCGGTGACGATGGCCGACACTCTGGGCAGCGCCGCGCACAACGTCGGTTTTCCGATCATCTCGAAACTGCTCACGCCCGATTCGGCGAGTACCACGCTGGGCCTGATGCTCGCTGTGTGGGCCAGCGGCAAACTGCTCGGCGCGCGCATCGCCAGTCGCCTCAAAGGCTCGGACAATATCCATCTGGAGCGGCGGTTTTTCTTCGGTGTGGCGCTGATGTCCTGCGGCTTCATTCTGATGTTCCAGCAGCACAGCCTCTACGGATTGCTGCTGTTTTCATTGCCGGCGGGGCTGGGCGATGGCTTTTCCGAAGTAGGCCTGATGTCCCGTCTGCAACGCGAGCCCGAGCACTTGCGACTGCCAATCTTCAGCGTGCTGACGTTGCTGCAAATGACCGGTTTCGGCATCGGCATGCTCATCGCTGCGCCGTTCTACGCGTGGTGGACGCCGGGTGCCGTGGTCATGTTGTTCCACGGCATTCCGCTTTGCACATTGCTCACGGTGAAACTGTTGGCGCTCAAGCGCGCGCGGGTTGCACGCAGCAGCCCGACGCCAGTTCCTTGAGGATCGGGCAGTCGGGGCGGTGGTCGCCATTGCAGTGTTCGACCAAGTCTTGCAGGGTGTCGCGCAGTTCGCCGAGTTCGCGAATCTTCTGATTCAGCTCGTCGATGTGCTGACGCGCCAACGCCTTCACATCGGCGCTGGCGCGTTGGCGATCCTGCCAGAGCGTCAGCAGTTTGCCGACCTCTTCCAGTGAAAAGCCTAAGTCCCGCGAGCGCTTGATAAACGCCAGGGTGTGCAGGTCCTCGTCGCCGTAGACCCGGTAACCGCTGCCGGTGCGATGCGCCGCTTTGAGCAGGCCGATCGATTCGTAATAGCGGATCATTTTCGCGCTCAGGCCACTGTGTTTGGCCGCTTGACCGATGTTCATCGGTGCTCCTCCAGATCCTTGGGTTTCCAGGTTTTCAACAGTAGCGCATTGCTCACCACGCTGACGCTCGACAGCGCCATCGCCGCCCCGGCCAATACCGGATTGAGGAAGCCGAACGCCGCCAGCGGAATGCCGATCAGGTTGTAGACGAAGGCCCAGAACAGGTTCTGACGGATCTTCGCGTAGGTCTTGCGGCTGATCTCCAGCGCCGCCGGCACCAACCGTGGATCGCCGCGCATCAGGGTGATGCCCGCCGCGTGCATGGCGACGTCGGTACCGCCGCCCATGGCGATGCCGATGTCGGCAGCGGCGAGGGCCGGGGCGTCGTTGATGCCGTCGCCGACCATCGCGACCACGCCGGTTTTTTTCAGCTCGGCGACGGTGGCGGCTTTGTCGGCGGGCAGCACTTCGGCGTGAACATTGCTGATGCCCAGCGCTTCAGCGACTACGCGAGCGCTGCCGCGGTTGTCGCCGGTCAGCAAATGGCTGTGGATATCTCGTGCGGCGAGTTGCTGCACGGCTTCCAGCGCGCCGGGTTTCAAGGTGTCACCGAAGGCGAACAATCCGAGCACTTTCGGTTCCGGACTTTGTTCGATCAACCACGACAACGTGCGACCTTCGGCTTCCCAGGCTTGGGCGGATTCGCTCAGGTTGCCGGCGCTCAAACCACTTTCGTCGAGCATGCGCCGATTGCCCAAGGCCAGACGGCGGCCATCGAGACTGCCGGCGATGCCGCGACCGGTCAGCGACTGGCTGTCGCTGACATCCGGCACCTGCAGATTGCGTTCAGCAGCGGCGTCGAGCACCGCTTTGGCCAGCGGGTGTTCGCTGCCGCGTTGCAACGCACCGGCCAGTGTCAGCAGCGTATTTTCGTCACCATCGACCGCGCTGAAATGAGCGATGCGAGGTGTGCCGGAGGTCAGTGTGCCGGTCTTGTCGAACACCACGCTGCTGACTTCATGAGCACGTTCCAGCGCTTCGGCGTCCTTGATCAGAATGCCGTGACGTGCGGCGACGCCGGTGCCGGCCATGATCGCCGTCGGGGTGGCGAGACCAAGGGCGCAAGGGCAAGCGATAACCAGAACAGCGACCGCATTGATCAGCGCGGTTTCCAGCGGCGCGCCGTACAGCCACCAGCCAATCAACGTGGCCAAAGCAATCAGCAACACGGTCGGCACGAAAATCTGGCTGACTTTATCCACCAGTTTCTGGATCGGTGCTTTCGCTGCCTGGGCGTCCTCGACCAAGCGAATGATCCGCGCCAATACAGTCTCGGCGCCGAGCGCCTGAGTGCGCACCAACAAGCGACCTTCACCGTTGATTGCGCCGCCGGTAACTTTGTCACCCGGTTGTTTCGGCACGGGCAGGCTCTCGCCGCTGATCAACGCTTCGTCGGCGTGGCTCTGGCCTTCGATGACTTCGCCATCGACCGGAAAGCGTTCGCCGGGTTTGACCAGCACCAGATCATTGAGGCGCAGGGCGCTGATGGCGACATCTTGTTCGCGGCCGTCGATCACTTGAATCGCCCGTTCCGGCCGCAAGGCTTCGAGGGCGCGGATGGCGCTGGCGGTCTGGCGTTTGGCGCGGCTCTCGAGGTATTTGCCGAGCAGCACCAAGGCGATGACCACTGCCGACGCTTCGAAATACAGATGCGGCATGCGCCCGGCAGCGGTCGCCCATTCATAAAGGCTCAAGCCATAACCGGCGCTGGTGCCGAGGGCGACGAGCAAGTCCATGTTGCCGGCGCCGGCGCGCACGGCTTTCCACGCAGCGACGTAGAAACGCGCACCGAAGATGAACTGCACCGGCGTGGCGAGGACGAATTGCGCCCAGGCCGGGAGCATCCAGTGAATGCCGAACGGTTGCAGCAACATCGGCGCCACCAACGGCAAGGCGAGGGCGATCGCGCAGATCAGCGCCCAGCGTTCATGCTTGAGCTTCTGCTGTTGGTTATCGGTTTGCGGGTGTTCGGCTTGCCAGACGCTGGCCGAGTAACCGGCCTTGCTGACGGCGTCGAGCAGCGTCTGTGAGTCGACGTGACCGAGCAATTCGAGGTGCGCACGTTCGTTGGCCAGGTTGACGCTGACGCCTTTCACGCCGGGGACTTTGTTCAGGGCGCGCTCGACGCGACCGACGCAGGAAGCGCAGGTCATGCCTTCGATATTCAGTTCGAGAGTTTGCTGCGGGACGCTGTAACCGGCGCGCTCGACCGCTTCCATCAAAGCCGCAAGGCTGTCGCCCGGCGCCTGCACACGGGCCTGCTCGGTGGCGAGGTTGACGCTGACGGCACTGGCGCCGCTGACTTTGCTCAAAGCCCGCTCGACACGCCCGGCGCAACTGGCGCAGGTCATGCCGGCAATCGGCAGATCGAAAGTGATGGAATCGGACATCGGTCGTACTCCCTGTAGTAGATGCCTACAAGGATCAACCTTGCCATGCGGGCAAGGTCAAGCGCCAATCTTCCTACCGTGATCGTTCCCACGCTCCGCGTGGGAATGCCTCCTGTGACGCTCTGCGTCACGCATCGGGACGCGGAGCGTCCATGGCTGCATTCCCACGCGGAGCGTGGGAACGATCACGCGCATAAATCAGTATTCGAGATCGGCGCGCTTCAGGTAGACGCCTTCCGAATTCATCGCCAAGCGATACTTCAGCACATCCCCGGCACGCAGTTTGATCTCCTGCGAACCCGGCGCAAGCATGCCCGGATTGCAACCGGCGACTTGCCCCGGCAGCAACTTCAAGCGCAGCGACACGGTGCCCGGCGGCAGGTTGAAAGAAATACTTTGCTCCTGCAGCAGCCGCGCCGAGAGCTGATCCTGGATATACACGCCAATCTCGCAGGAGGTCGACACTTCCAGACGCTCGCGGGAGATGATCAGCACCGCGTAATCCTCCCCGGCGGCTTGCACTTGAGGGACGGCGGCAAAGAGGCTGAGCAAGCCAAACAGGCTGAAAGCTGACCAGCGCATGGCTGAATCTCCTGAATTTAAGTCATTGATGCACGCAGCTTGGCCGAGCGCGGCGCCGATTGCCAGCCCGGCAGATGATTGCAGAACTTGACCTTGCCATCGTGGCAAGCTCGACACTGCCGGCAACCTCACTCAAAGGAGTCATTCCATGCAAGTGTTCAACGTTCAAGGCATGTCCTGCGGTCACTGCGTCAAAGCCATCACCAACGCGGTGCAGGCCAAAGATCCGGCGGCCAGCGTGCGCGTCGATCTGGCGGCGAAAGAAGTGGGCGTTGAAAGTGCGCTGAGTGCCGAGCAGGTGATCGAGGTCATCAGCGAAGAGGGCTACGCCGTCAAACTCGCCTAGAAACAAAAAGATCGCAGCCTTCGGCAGCTCCTACATTGGAATGCGTTCCCTGTAGGAGCTGCCGAAGGCTGCGATCTTTTGCTGTTTTTATAGTTAGCGAGCTATCGGAATGTTCAAGGCGTCCAGCCGCAGCTAGACTGTCGGGCTGCCGACTTGCCTGACTGGATGCCTGATGAACTTCCGTACCATTTTGATTCTCGGTGCCTTGACCGCCTTCGGGCCCTTGGCGATCGACTTTTATTTACCTGCATTTCCCGCGATGGCGCTGGCGTTCGCCACCGACGAGAAGCACGTGCAGATGACCCTGGCCGCCTATTTCGCCGGTTTGTCCCTCGGCCAATTGGCCTACGGCCCGGTGGCGGATCGCTTTGGTCGGCGCATTCCGCTGCTCGTCGGTTTGACCCTGTTCACCCTCGCTTCATTGGCCTGCGCCTATGCGCCGAACCTCGAATGGCTGATCGGCGCGCGCTTCGTGCAGGCGTTGGGCGGCTGTGCGGGCATGGTGATTTCCCGCGCCGTGGTCAGCGACAAATGCGACGCCGTCGGCTCGGCGAAGGTGTTTTCGCAGCTGATGCTGGTGATGGGTCTGGCACCGATTCTGGCGCCGATGCTCGGCGGTCTGCTGGTCAACACCACCGGTTGGCAGTCGATTTTCCTGGTGCTGACCGGTTTCAGCGCCCTGGCCGGCCTCGCGGTCGCGCTCGGTCTGCCGGAAAGCATGCCAGCGAGCATGCCGCGCCAACCGTTGTCCGGTGCCTTTCGCCAGTACGCACGCCTGCTGAGTGATCGCGTTTACCTCGGCCACGCGCTGACCGGCGGCATCGCCATCGCCGGGATGTTCGCCTACATCGCCGGTTCGCCATTCATCTTTATCAAACTGTATGGCGTGCCCGCCGAGCATTTCGGCTGGCTGTTCGGCACCAACGCGGCGGGCTTCATTCTGGTGGCGCAGGTCAACGCGCGGCTGTTGGCCAAGCGTGGCCCGGCATTCCTGCTGGCGCGTGCAGTCTGGGTTTATCTGGCGGCGGGCCTGACGTTGTTGGCGGTCAGCGCCTTGCACACCGAATCGTTGTGGCCGCTGCTGATTCCATTGTTTATCTGCGTGTCGAGCCTCGGCTGCATCAGCCCCAACGCCGCCGCGTGCGCGATGAACGGGCAGGGCGGGCGCGCCGGCAGTGCGTCGGCGTTGCTCGGTTGCATGCAATTCAGCGTCGCCGCCGGGGCTTCGGCTCTGGTCGGTGTGTTGCACGACGGCACCGCCGTGCCGATGGCGATTGTCATCAGCGTTTGCGGTTTGCTGGTGGTGTGCGTCGCGATGCTCACCCGGCGTCTGCAAAACGCCCGGGCGCTGGCGCAGGCTCAAGCCGAGGTCTAAAACACTCAGCCGGCGGCGCGCTGCTGGCTGCGGTCGGGAATCTGATGGGGCGCGAATATTCGCGCTTCGAGGGTGCGAGTGAAGGCCAAGGCTTCGGCTTCACTGCGGAATGTCACGGCATGTTGATCCAGTCGAACCTGCCATTGAGACTTTGCCACTTCTTTTATCAGGATCTTCATTGCTGACCTCCTTTGCGTAAAAGATGTACCGCAGAGGCTTCGATTGTAGTCCTGAATACCATCGCAATTGTGACAAGGGTCAGCCATCTGACTGACGGCAAAAAGGGGCGCGCAGCCCCCGCCAGCCACTGTAGGAGCTGCCGAAGGCTGCGATCTTTTGTCTTTAGAAACTTTCTAAAACAATTTTCCCCTTGGCTTTGCCACTCTCCAGCAACTCATGCGCCCGACGCAGATTGGCCGCATTGATCACACCGAAATGCTCACCCACCGTGGTCTTCAACGTCCCCGCATCAATCAGCTCAGCCACACGATTGAGCAGGTTGTGCTGCTCGATCATGTCCGGCGTCTCAAACAGCGAGCGCGTGTACATGAACTCCCAGTGCAGCGACAGGCTCTTGCGCTTGAGCTTGGTGATATCGAGCGACTTCGGATCGTCGATCAACGCCAGTTTGCCCTGCGGCGCCAGCGCCTCGACCAGTTGATCCAGATGCTGATCGGTCTGGGTCAGGCTGGCGACGTGAGTGACGTTGTCGATCCCGGCGCGTTTCAGTTCTTCGCTCAACGGCTTGCTGTGATCGATCACCAGATCGGCGCCCAACTCTTTGACCCAATCGCTGGTCTGCTGGCGAGAAGCAGTGCCGATCACTTTCAGACCGGTGAGTTGCTTGGCCAACTGAGTGAGAATCGAACCGACACCGCCGGCCGCGCCAACGATCAGCAGGCTCTGGCCTTCATCGGTTTTGCCTTCGCGGATTTGCAGACGTTCGAAGAGCAATTCCCACGCGGTGATCGCGGTCAGCGGCAACGCAGCGGCTTCGGCGAAACCGAGGGATTTCGGCATATGACCGACGATGCGCTCATCTACTGTGTGCAGTTCACTGTTGCCGCCAGCGCGGGCAATCGAACCGGCGTAGAAAACCTTGTCGCCAGCCTTGAACAGCGTCACGTCGCTGCCGACAGCCTTGACCACACCGGCGACGTCCCAGCCCAGCACTTTCGCCGCGCCGTTTTCCGGCGCCACGTTCTGCCGCACTTTGGTGTCGACCGGGTTGACCGAGATGGCTTTGACTTCAACCAGCAGGTCGCGCGGGCCGGCGACCGGTTCTGGCAGTTCGATGTCTTGCAGGGATTTGGCGTCGCTGATCGGCAGGGACGCGTAATAGGCGATGGCTTTCATGAGTGGCTCCGTACAGGTAATAGAAGAAGGAATCAGGCAATCGCGCCGAGGCGCTTGAGCTCGAAGTGTTCGATGGTCTGCCCGGCCGTGGCCTGAAAATTCTGGAAATGCGCGCTGGCGTTGTGCGTCTGGAGGATTTCCTCGCTGGCCCAATGTTCGATCACATAAAAAACCTGTGGGTCGGCGAGGTCGCGGTGCAAGTCGTACTGGCTGCAACCGACTTCGGCGCGGCTCGGTTCAACCAAGGCGCGCAGGGCGTGTTCGAGGGCGTCCTGCTGGCCGGGTTTGGCGATCAGGGTAGCGATGGCGGTGAATGGCTGGGACATGCGCGGCTCCAGAGAAGCGGGATGAATTCGATGAGCGGATGATTAGCTATTTCTCTGCGGGATAAAACCGGCTAAAACAGCAGTCTCTTTCAATATTTTTTTGATAATCGAGGCTGAGGATGCTGCGTTTCGATGACTTGCAGTTGTTTGTCCGGGCGGCGGATCTGGGCAGCCTGTCGGCGGCAGCGCGGGTGATGGACATGTCCGCCGCCGTGGCGAGCGCGGCGTTGAAGCGCATCGAACAGCAACTCGGCGCGCGTCTGCTGGCGCGTTCGACCCGCAGTTTGCGCCTGACCGCCGAGGGCGAGGGTTTTCTCGAATACGCGCGGGCGGCGTTGAGCAACCTCGATGAAGGTCGGCGCTTGCTGGCCAGCGGGCAGGATCAGGTCAGCGGGATCTTGCAGTTATCGGCACCCTCGGATTTCGGTCGCAATTTGTTGCTGCCGTGGCTGGATGAGTTTCAGCGCGAGCATCCGAAGCTGACCGTGCGCCTGCTGCTTGGCGATCGCATCGCCGACCTGTTCCGCCAACCCGTGGACATCGCCTTGCGCTATGGCGAACCGGAAGATTCCAGTCTGGTGGCCATGCCGATCGCCCCGCACAACCGGCGCGTACTCTGCGCCTCCCCGGCGTACCTGGCCCGACACGGCGAACCGCGTCAGCTCGAACAATTGGCGCAACACAATTGCCTGCTGTACATGCTCGGCAGCCGGGTTCACGACCACTGGAGTTTTCACGACGGCAAGCGCGAAGTCGGTCTGACGGTCAGTGGCGACCGTTTCAGTGACGACGCCGATGTCGTGCGCCTGTGGGCAGTGGCCGGCGCAGGCATCGCCTACAAATCCTGGCTCGACGTCGGCGCCGATGTCCTCGCCGGACGCCTCAAAGTGCTGCTTCCGGAGCTGTTATGTGAGCGCGCTCCGCTGAATTTGTTGTGCGCCCATCGCGCTCAATTGAGTAAGCCAGTGAACCTTCTGAGGGAAATGCTCGCCAGCCGATGCGCTGAATTGAGTAGTCAATTTCCCGCTTTCTCGAAAGTTGATCATTAGTCGCAGGTAAATAGAGAAATTTCTCTCAGCAACAATCACCACCCGTGCAGGCCCCGGCGCGGGACGCAGCCTGTAACCCGCTTATACTAGCGGCCGCCTCATGCCGTACCGACACCCCGATCCACAGACCTTCACCGCCCGTCGCCGGGAACGGGTGACGGGCGCGCAACGGCGACTGATTCAGTGCCCAGGCAGATTGCGTCAGTGGCCAGCATGGCCCCGGTACATGGCGTATTTCGCGTCTTGGCCGACGACTCATTAGTGGTCAAGATGTCTGCGAGCAGTAGACGATACGATTCAACAGGGAGTGAATATATGGAACATGCACCTTGCATCAGCCAGATCGCCACGTTGCTGGCTGACCCCAAGCGCAGTGCGATGATGTGGGCCTTGATGGATGGCTCGGCGCGGCAAACCGAAGAGCTGGCGTTGCTGGCGGGGTTATCGCCGTCCTCGGCCAGCGCTCATCTGGCGCGACTCTCCACTGGCGGCCTGTTGAAAGTCGAAGTGCGTGGGCGCAAGCGCTTTTTCCGTCTGTCGGCGCCCGAGGTCGGCGCGGCAATCGAAGCCCTGGCCAGCGCCACCATCGCCAGCGCACCCCGCGACATTCCCGCCGTGTTCAAACGCGCAACGCCGATTGCCAAACCGCAGACGGCGCCGTCTTCACTGCTGCGCGCACGTTTCTGCGACGACCACCTCGGCGGCACGCTCGCTGCCGATTTGTATCAGCGTTTGCTCGATGCCGGCTGGATCGAGCAGATCGAACAGCGCGTGGTGGTCACGCACAAAGGTTCGACACAACTGGCCAAGCGCGGGGTGTTCATTCAGGCGCTGGCCCATCGCAACGTACAAGTCGCCTGCGCCTGCCCGGACTGGAGCGAAAGACGTCCGCACATGGGCGGCACCCTCGGCGCGGCGCTGTTGCAGTTGTTCATGCAATCCGGCTGGCTGACCTTGCCCCACGACTCCCGCGCCTTGCAATTGACCGCCACCGGGCAGCGCGAAATCCATCGCTTCGCCAGGGAGACCGAGCTGGAAATGGCGTTGTAGAGCAGTCGCCGCGTCGCCCACGGCTGCGAACAGGTCGCATCCAGCACGAACGCCTGAACGCGATCGCGCACACTCGATCCGGGGACTTTTCGGATGGGGGGAGGCGGCATGGACACTCGACACTTCAGTGCGGCAGAGCGGCTGGAACGCCTGCCGATCAGCGGTTATCACCGGATCATTTTCATCATCATTGCCTTGGCGTTTTTCTTCGATTCGATGGATCTGGCGATGATGACGTTTTTGCTCGGCTCGATTAAGGCCGAGTTCGGACTGAGCAGTGCGCAGGCCGGGTTGCTCGCCAGTTCGAGCTTTTTCGGCATGGTGCTGGGCGCGTCGTTGTCAGGCATGCTCGCCGACCGTTTCGGGCGTAAACCGGTGTTCCAGTGGAGCATCGTCTTGTGGGGCGTGGCCAGTTATCTGTGCTCGACGGCGCAAACGGTCGAGGCGCTGACGCTGTTCCGCATCCTGTTGGGAATCGGCATGGGCATGGAGTTTCCCATTGCTCAGTCGATGCTGTCGGAGCTGATTCCGGCACAGCGGCGCGGGCGTTATATCGCCTTGATGGACGGCTTCTGGCCACTGGGTTTTGTTGCGGCGGGCGTGCTCTCGTACTTCCTGCTGCCGCTGATTGGCTGGCGCGACATCTTTCTGGTGTTGGCGATACCGGCGGTGTTTGTGTTGGCCATTCGTTTTTTCATTCCCGAGTCGCCGCGCTGGCTGGAACAGGCTGGGCATGATGAAGCGGCGGACAAGGTGTTGAACGGCATCGAAGCGCGGGTGCGATCCTCTCTCGGCGGTGCGGCGCTGCCGGAACCGATTCGCTTGCCGCGCACCGTGACGCTGCCGGGCAACTTCTTTTCGGCGCTCAAGCAGATCTGGTCACCGCAGTATCGCCAGCGCACGACGATGATCTGGAGTCTGTGGTTTTTCGCCCTGCTGGGCTTTTACGGGTTGACGTCGTGGCTGAGTGCGTTGCTGCAACAGTCGGGTTTTGCCGTGACGCAGTCGGTGTATTACACGGTGCTGATTTCGTTGGGCGGGATTCCCGGGTTTCTGATGGCGGCGTGGCTGGTCGAGCGCTGGGGGCGTAAACCGGTGTGCATCGTTACGCTGCTCGGCGGCGGGGTGATGGCGTTTCTGTATGGGCAGAGCGCGGTGTTCGGCGGCAACGTGGCGCTGCTGATCGGCACCGGGTTGTTGATGCAGTTTTTCCTGTTTGGTATGTGGGCAGTGCTCTACACCTACACGCCGGAGCTTTATCCGACGTCGGCGCGGGCGACCGGTTCGGGCTTCGCCTCGGCTATTGGCCGCGTGGGATCGTTACTCGGGCCATTGGTGACCGGGCTGGTGTTTCCGATTACCGGGCAGGGCGGGGTATTCGCGCTGGGCGCGGCGTGCTTCGCGATTGCGGCGGGGGTGGTGTGGCTGTTCGGGATGGAGACGCGGGGCAAGACCCTCGAAGAGCTGACCGAAACCCAAATCCCAGGCTAATCACAGAACCCATTGTGGGAGCGGGCTTGCTCGCGAAAGCGGTGTGTCAGTCAATATTCATCTATCTGACACACCGCCTTCGCGAGCAAGCCCGCTCCCACAATTTGGATCTTCAGCGGTCTTACGGTTTTACCAGGCGCGCATCCAGGCTGTTCTGCGCCAGGCGCTTGGCCTGATCTTGGGTCATGCCCAAATGCTCATGCAGCGCGTAGAAGTTCTCGGTCACATAACCACCAAAGTACGCCGGGTCATCGGAGTTCACCGTGACCTTCACGTCACGCTCGAGCATGTCGAGAATGTTGTGCTGCGACATGTGATCAAACACGCAAAGCTTGGTGTTCGACAACGGGCACACGGTCAGCGGGATCTGCTCGTCGATGATCCGCTGCATCAGGCGCTCGTCTTCGATGGCGCGTACGCCGTGGTCGATGCGCTGGATTTTCAGCAGGTCGATGGCTTCCCAGATGTACTCCGGCGGGCCTTCTTCGCCAGCGTGGGCAACGGTCAGGAAGCCTTCGTGACGGGCACGATCGAACACGCGCTGAAACTTACTCGGCGGGTGACCCATCTCGGAACTGTCGAGGCCGACAGCGACAAACGCGTCACGGAACGGCAGCGCCTGATCGAGGGTTTTCTCGGCTTCTTCTTCGCTGAGGTGGCGCAGGAAGCTGAGGATCAGACCGCTGGTGATGCCCAGTTGCTGCTCGCCATCCTTCAATGCCGCGGCGATGCCGTTGAGCACCACCTCGAATGGAATACCCCGGTCGGTGTGGGTCTGCGGGTCGAAGAACGGTTCGGTGTGAATCACGTTCTGCGCCTTGCAGCGCAACAGGTACGCCCAGGTCAGGTCGTAAAAATCCTGCGAAGTGCGCAGCACGTCGGCGCCTTGGTAATAGAGGTCGAGGAATTCCTGCAGGTTGTTGAAGGCGTAAGCCTTGCGCAGGGTTTCCACGTCGTTCCACGGCAGGGCGATCTTGTTGCGCTCGGCCAGGGCGAACAGCAACTCGGGCTCCAGCGAGCCTTCCAGGTGCAGGTGCAGTTCAGCCTTGGGCAAGGCGTTGAGCCAGTCGTACATATTCTTTTCTCATCAGGTGCAATGACGGCATTCTACAGATGCGCGCCGAAACAATTGGCAAAACCTGACCAAGCGATCCATCAAACGGCTTCCTGCTCGCGGCGATACGCGTAGGTATCGGCGAAGCGCGACAGCAGGAATTCGGCGCAAGTGGTCGTCGGATATTTCGCTGGATGCTGTGCGTCCTGACAACCGGGCAGGCATTCGATGCGCGTGTCCGGGTGTGGCTCGGCAAAGAACGGCATCGAATAGCGATCTACCCCGAGCGGGCTGATCACCCGGTGCGGGGTCGAGCGATAACGATCATTGCTCCAGCGCGCCATCATGTCGCCGAGGTTGACCACGAAAGTGCCGTCTATCGGTGGCGCATCGATCCATTCGCCTTTGACGTTTTTCACTTGCAGACCGCCGGCGCTGTCCTGATAGAGCAGGGTGATGCAGCCGTAATCGGTGTGCGCACCGGCGCCTTGCTGCTCGGCGGAGCTGGCGGTGTGGCGCGGTGGGTAATGGATCATGCGCAGCACGCTGACCGGATCAACGAAGCGGCTGTCGAAGAACTCGCGTTCGATGTCGAGGGCGAGGGTCATTGCGCGCAGCAGGGTTTGCGCGAGGGCCTGCATGTCGAGGTAATGCTGCTCCATCAAGTCTGCCCATCCGGTTTGCGCCGGATGCCGGTTCGGCCCGCGCAACGGTTTTTCTGCGAGCACGTCGGGATGGTTGGCCGGCAGGTGCAGGCCCATGTCGAAGGTTTCTTTGAGGTCGCTGGGTTTGCTCGGGTCGAGTTGCTCGGTGGCGATGGCGCCGTAACCGCGATGGTGGCGGGTCTGGGTGATGTCGATCTTGAGTTTTTCTGCGGTGGGCAGGGCGAAGAAACGCTGAGTCTGATCAAGCACCGTGTCGATGCGCTGCGCTGAAATCGGATGGCCCTTGATGTAGAAAAAGCCCCATTCGCGGCAGGCCAGGTCGATCTGCTCGGCCACCGCAGGCCAAGCGTTTTCGTCGTCGGAATAGAGCGGGCTGATGTCGATGATCGGAAGCTGATCCATACACAATCCTTGAAAAGTACGGGAGATCGTTCCCACGCTCCGCGTGGGAATGCCTCAATGGACGCTCTGCGTCCGCTTTTGGCAGGGACGCGGAGCGTCCCGGGCGGCATTCCCACGCAGAGCGTGGGAACGATCTGGGTCAGGTGGGTTACTTCGGCATCTCGGCCTTCATGCCTTCAACGTAGTAGTTCATCGACGCCAGTTCCGCATTCGTCGCACTCACGCCCGCTGGGATTTTCTCGACCCCGGCCTGATCCTTGATCGGCCCGGTGAATGGCTGGAACGCACCACTCTTGATGTCAGCAATAATCTGCTCGGCTTCGGCTTTCACCGGCGCTGGCACCAGATCGCTGATCGGCAGTTCAATCGTGCCTTCCTTCAGCCCGCCCCAGTAATCCTGCGACTTCCAGGTGTGGTCGATCACGCTTTGCGTCGCCTGAATATAGTGCGGCGCCCAGTCGTTGACGATCGAGGTCAGCACCGCTTTCGGGCCGAAGTGCGCCATGTCCGAGGCGTAACCCACCGCATACACGCCACGACGTTCGGCGGCTTGAATCGGCGCCGGGCTGTCGGTGTGCTGGAACACCACGTCGACGCCCTGATCGATCAGCGCGTTGGCCGCGTCGGCCTCTTTGCCCGGATCGAACCACGAGTTGACCCACACCACTTTGATCTCGGTGCCCGGGTTGTATTTGTTGAGCGCCAGTTGAATCGAGTTGATGTCGCGGATCACTTCGGGGATCGGGAACGAAGCGACGTAACCGATTTTTTTGGTCTTGGTCATCTTCGCCGCGAGGAAGCCGCCGACGTAGCGACCTTCATAGGTGCGCGCCAGATAGGTGCCGAGGTTCTTGTCCTGTTTGTAGCCGGTGGCGTGTTCGAAGGTCACCTTGGGAAACTGCTTGGCGACTTTCAGCGTCGGGTTCATGTAGCCGAAAGAGGTGGTGAAAATCAGGTCGTACTTGTCCTTGGCCATGTTGCGGATGACCCGCTCGGCGTCGGCGCCTTCTGCGACGTTCTCGACGTAGTTGGTGGTGATCTGATTGCCGAATTTCTCGGCGAGTGCCTTGCGCCCCTGCTCATGCTGATACGTCCAGCCGTGGTCACCGATCGGGCCGATGTAAACGAAACCGACCTTGAGCGGATCGGCAGCGCTGGCGCTCAGACTGATCCCCAGACCGAGGGCGGCGCACAGCAGTTTGTGCAGCGGACGTATTTGCATGAATTCGAACTCCATTTTGTTGTGTGTGGTCAGGGCCAATGCAAATTGCTGACCAACAGGACAACAAACTTTCCGAAACCGCGTAACGGCCATCGCGAGCAGGCTCACTCCTACATTTGGAATGCGTTCCCCTGTAGGAGTGAGCCTGCTCGCGATAGCGCCCTCAAGGCCAATAAAAGTGCACCGGGCAAAGTACCGCTATCAGTTGGTGCGCTAATGTGTAACGAAACGTTAGCGCCGCTCCGCAGTCAGTAGCTCATTCGCACTCTTCGGTAAAAGGCCCGTCCATGCTCACCATCCTCAAGCAAGAAAGTTTTCTGCTACTGGCCGTCATCGCCGCGTGCGTCGCCTATCCGTTGGAACACTGGATGCTGCACAGCGGCCAGATCGTCGCGCTGACTGCCGGCCTGATACTGATCGCTTTCATCGTCGCCGCCTCGATGCGCGTCGCCCATCACGCCGAATTGCTCGCGGAAAAGGTCGGCGACCCTTACGGCACGATGATCCTCACACTCGCGGCCGTGCTGGTCGAAGTGGTGATTCTGGCGATCATGATGAGCAACGAAGCGTCGCCCACGCTGGTGCGCGACACGATCTATTCGGCGGTGATGCTCGACATCAACGGCATCCTCGGCCTCGCCGCGCTGATGGGCGGGATCAAGCACGGCGAACAGTCCTACAACGACGATTCGGCGCGCAGCTACAGCGTGATGATCCTCACCGCCATGGGCGTGTCGATGGTGGTGCCGGAGTTTATTCCTGAGGCCAACTGGAAGATTTATTCGGCGTTCACCATCGGTGCGATGGTGGTGCTTTACGCGCTGTTTCTGCGCATGCAGGTCGGCCCGCACAGTTACTTTTTCAGCTACAGCTATCCGGATAAACGCCGCAAGAAAGAACCACAGGACGCGCAGGTGAAAGCACCGAGCATCGGCCTGTCGATCGGCATTCTGGTGTTTGGCATTGTGGTGATCGGCGCACTGGCCGAAGTGATGTCGAAGACCCTCGATCTGGGCCTGGAAGGCACGGGCGCACCGCCGGTGATCACGGCGATTCTGGTGGCGGCCATTTCAGCCGCGCCGGAGATTTTGACCGCGTTGCGTGCAGCATTGGCCAACCGCATGCAGTCGGTGGTGAACATTGCGATGGGCGCGTCGCTGTCGACGGTGATTCTGACGGTGCCGGTGATGGAAGCGATGGCGCTGTATACCGGCCAGCCGTTTCAGATGGCGATGACGCCAGTGCAGACGGTGATGATTTTTCTGACGTTGATCGTTAGTGCGATCAACCTCAATGACGGCGAAACCAATGCCATTGAAGGCATGACGCACTTCGTGCTGTTCGCGACGTTCATTATGCTGTCCCTGCTCGGCCTCTGAACCGGACGCAAAACAACTGTGGGAGCGAGCTTGCTCGCGAAAGCGGAGTATCAGTCAACTCAAGTACTGACTGACACGACGCCTTCGCGAGCAAGCTCGCTCCCACAGGGATTGGTGTTTGGATCAGGTGCCGGCGATCAGTTGGCGTGCCGCCTGGCTGTGATCGGCGATCAGGCCTTTGAGGTCGAGGCCCTCAACCTGGCCATCGACCACGCGCCACTTGCCGCCAATCATCACCCGATCGGCACGATCGGCGCCGCATAACAGCAGCGCCGAAATCGGATCATGGCTGCCGGAGAAACGCAGCTCATCAAGCTTGAACAACGCCAGATCCGCCTGCTTGCCCACGGCAATCTCACCAATATCGGTACGGCCCAGCAAGCTCGCCGAACCCTTGGTTGCCCAACCCAGCACGCGTTCCGGGGTGATCTTCTCGGCGCCGTAACGCAGACGCTGGATGTACAGCGCCTGACGCGCTTCCAGAATCATGTTCGACGCATCGTTAGACGCCGAACCGTCAACACCCAAACCAAACAACGCACCGGCGTCAGTCAGATCAATACTCGGGCAGATGCCGGAAGCCAGACGCATGTTCGAACTCGGGCAATGGCAGATACCGGTACCAGCCTCGCCGAGACGCGCGATTTCGTCCGGGTTGAAGTGAATACCGTGCGCCAGCCAGGTGCGCGGGCCGAGCCAGCCGACGCTGTCGAGATAATCGACGGTGCGCAGGCCGAAACGCTGCAGGCAGAAATCTTCTTCATCGAGGGTTTCGGCCAAGTGCGTGTGCAGGCGCACGTCGAGTTTGTTCGCCAGTTCAGCACTCGCCGACATGATTTCCGGGGTCACCGAGAACGGCGAGCACGGCGCCAGCGCGATCTGGATCTGCGCGCCATCGCCACGCTCGTGGTACTCGTGAATCAGGCGCTGACTGTCGTCGAGAATCACCTGACCTTCCTGCACGGTCTGCTGCGGTGGCAGGCCGCCGTCTTTCTCGCCGAGGCTCATCGAACCGCGCGTGAGCATGGCGCGCATGCCCAGTTCACGCACGGTTTCGACTTGCACGTCGATGGCGTTTTCCAGGCCTTCCGGGAACAGATAGTGGTGGTCGGCAGCGGTGGTGCAACCGGACAGCAACAACTCAGCCAAAGCGACTTTGGTGGCGAGGGCGAGTTTCTCAGGTGTCAGACGCGCCCACACCGGGTACAGGGTTTTCAGCCACGGGAACAACGGCTGATTGACCACCGGTGCCCAGGCGCGAGTCAGGGTTTGATAGAAGTGATGGTGAGTGTTGATCAGGCCAGGCAGGATCACATGCTCGCGGGCATCGAACACTTCATTGCACGGCGCTGACGGCTGTTGGCCGGCAGCCAGCACTTCGACGATGACACCGTCTTGCACGACTAGACCGCCACGGGCATCGAGCTCGTTGGAGGTGAAAATAGCGAGGGGATTTTTTAACCAGGTACGGGTCGCGGGCATGTTGCCGGCTCCTCTGAAAATTGGGTTCAGGGTTGCCAGCTCAGTGATGCCCTGTCTGCTGATCCAGGGTCGCCGCGGGGACGAGGTGCGCAGTTTCAAACAAAACGCCGCATCGGGCAAGCCCAACCCGACCATTCACCACACAACCAAAATACACAAACCCATGGCGATGTGATCCGACAACGCCCATTCCAACAAACCACGCAACCCTGTAGGAGCTGCCGAAGGCTGCGATCTTTTGATCTTGTTTTTTACAATCAAAAGATCGCA